>JBILXQ010000463.1:0-2673 GCA_044378375.1 Planctomycetota bacterium | reverse complement strand
GTCCTGACGCTTGGCATCTTTGTCGCCGAAGACGCGCAGATCCCAGCCGGAGTGTTCACTAGCAGCTTTGGAGGCTTCACCCTCTTTTTCTGAAGGTTGCTCACTGGCGGAAGGCCGATCACTCACACACGCCGACAACGCCACGCCTACAACGAGGGCGCACGCACGCACGTACATAGAGGCTGCGCGAAGCACGCTCAGAAGAGTGCGATCACGCTGTCCGTCACATCGGCAATCGCACGACCGTCCGAATGGCGGGCCGTCTTCCACACGCTGCAGTAGCCCTTCTGCACACGCAGGGCTTCACACTTCTCGCGGATGCGATCCACCGCCTTCTGGCGCAACTGGATGCCCTCCGACGAATTCGGATCGATCTTCTCGTCCTTGAGGCGCTTCATCTCGGGCGTAGCGCCCATCAAGCGGTCGTAATCCACCACCACCGGGTTCGACAACTGACGCGCATCATCCAAACCACAGATGTTGTCGCTCTTATCCACCTGCCAGCCAGCATAGTTCGCAGCCACAACAGCGGTGGTTACAACAGATGTGCGTGCATCGGCCTGCGGCACTCCAGCAGCGGAGGCACCCACGGCGAGGAAGGCAAGGAGGGCGATGGAGAGGATGCGCTGGGTCATGGAACGGGACTCGGTCGTGGTGCAAACGGCAGAACGGTCGATCGCGGTCGCGGTCAGCTGGCTTCCGTCCCTCTCGCGCCCAGCGCGACAAGGAACCTGTGGATGCCGCTGACGGCTCGGGATCCGTTCCTCTTGTACCAAACATCCGTCGTGGCCACAGCTAACAGGCGAAAAAATCCCGCTGCCTGCATAAGTCCCCCTACCCATGCCTCTACCCCCCTCGTGCGTAGATCGTGCAGCCCACGAGATGAAGTGAAGACCTTTCCGCTCTCCAGACAAAAATGAGACGCGCCGTGGTGATCCACGGCGCGTCATGAAGACCGAGCGGTCGCCTGTCTCAGGTCGCCATCGTCGCGGCCTTGGCCGACAGCTTGATCTTGCCGCGATCGTCAACATTGATGATCACAACTTCGATCTGCTGGCCTTGCTGGATCACGTCTGCGACGCGCTCCACATAGCCTTCGGCCAGTTCGCTGACATGGCACAAGCCTTCCACACCCGGGAGGATCTCGATGAACGCACCGAAGTCGCGGATCGACTTGACCGTACCGGTGTAGCGCGTGCCGATCTTGGGCGTTTCGCACATCGAACGGATCGCGTTAGCGCAGTCCTTGACCATGCGCGAATCGTTGCCGAAGACCTGCACATTGCCCGTGTCGTCGAGCACCGACACGCGCACCTTGTACTGCTCTTGCAGGGCCTTGATGGTCTTGCCACCCGGGCCGATCAAGAAGCCGATCTTCTCGCCGGGGATCTGCAGCGCTTCCATGCGCGGCGCAAAGTCGCTGATGTCGCTCATCGGACGCGGCACAGCCTTGAGCATCTCCTTGAGGATGTGCTTGCGGCCGGCCTTGGCCTGCTCGAGCGCTTCCTTCATCTGCGCTTGCGAGACCGAGTCGATCTTGAGGTCCATCTGCAAGGCCGTGATACCGCGACCGGTACCCGCAACCTTGAAGTCCATGTCGCCGTGGTGGTCTTCCGACCCCATGATGTCCGACAGGATGACGTAGCGCTGGCCATCGGTGATGAGGCCCATGGCGATGCCCGCCACCGGCTGTGCCACGGGCACGCCCGCGAGCATCATCGAGAGGCAACCACCGCACACCGAGGCCATCGAGGACGAGCCGTTGCTCTCCGTGATGTCCGACACAATGCGCACCGTGTACGGGAAGCGCGCCTTGGTCGGCATGACGCCCGCCAATGCACGCTCGGCCAGCATGCCGTGACCGATTTCACGACGGCCGGGGCCGCCCAAACGCTTGGTCTCCCCCACGCTGTAGGGCGGGAAGTTGTAGTGCAGGTAGAAGGCCTTCTTGTACTCGGATTCGATGCCGTCGATGATCTGCTCATCATCCGGCGTGCCGAGGGTGCACGACACCATGGCCTGCGTCTCACCACGCGTGAACAGCACCGAACCGTGCTGGCGCGGGATGAAGTTCGGAACGATGGTGATCGGACGGATCTCGTCATTCGTACGACCGTCGACGCGCTTGCCCTGCAGGATCAACTCCCGCTCGCGCTCGGTGACGAGGTTGCCGAAGTACTTCTTGGCTTCCTTTTCGCGGTTCTTGGCATCGTCGGCGGCACCCGCGGCGATCCACGACTTGACGCAGTCCTTCTTGAGCGCGTCGATCGCGGAGTAGCGCTCGTGCTTGCCCGGTGTCGGCAACACGGCATCCAAGCGCGCTGCATAGGCGGCGCAGTGGCTCTTCAAGGCCTCGTCGACCACCGGTGCGGTCCAGTCCATTTGTTGGCGCGCCACCTTGTCCTTCAGCTCGTCGATCGCGGCGATGATGCCGTTGATGACCTCTTGAGCCAGCTGGAGAGCCTCGACCATCTCCTCTTCGGAGAGTTCCTTGGCGCTCGACTCCACCATGTTGAAGCCGGCCTTGTGGGCGGCCACGACGAGGTCCAGGCGCGACTCTTCGCGACGGCGTTCATCCGGCGGGAAGGCGCACAGCTTGCCATCGAGGTGACCGATGCGCACCGCGCCCAGGGTCGCCTTGAACGGCACGCCACTGATGCGCACGGCGGCAAA
>JBILXQ010000326.1:0-3804 GCA_044378375.1 Planctomycetota bacterium | reverse complement strand
CGCAAGAGCACAAGAATGGTGCGCGCGAAGGCTTGCTGGCGCTCTGCCATCGCAAGGGCATTCCCGTGTTCGTCGGCGCTCCTGGTGATGGCAGCGTGTTCCTCAACTCGATGAAGTTGTGGGCCATCGCCAAGGCTGGTGGTGCGGCCTATGGCTTTGATCTCGACATCCACGCCGAGGTGTTCGAATCCTGCGCGTACCACTATTGGGGTCTGCGCGAAAGCGACACCAAGGCACTCGGCACGCTCATCTTGGGCGGCGGTGTGCCGAAGAACTTCAATCTGCAACCCGAGCCCGCGCTGTCGCAGGTGCTCGGCCTGAAGAACATCTCGGGCTATCTGTACGACATCCAGATCACGACTGCGCCTGTCACCGATGGTTCGCTCTCGTCATGTCCGCCGGCTGAAGCGGTGACCTGGGGCAAGGTGGACAAGGATTCCTTCACACAGACCACCGAGTCCGTGCCGGCCGACTACTCCATGTTGATGCCCTTGGTGACCAAGGCGTTGCTGGAGAAGCGCGCGCGCTTTGAACGCTGGGGCGAGCGCATGGGCCGTGAAGAGCTCTTCAAGAAGCATCCCAGCGCGCGCGGGTATCTGCGTGATGTGGCTGGCTATCGCTTGTACGAGCGCCGCGACGAGTTGGTAGCCAAGCTACTGGCGGCCGTCACCAAGGACCGCAAGCGGATGGAAAAGGAATGCCGCTATGCACTGGCTCCGGTCGTGACTGCAGAGGTCGCACCCAGCAAGAGCAAAACCAAGAGCAAGCGCTAGCGCTCTTGCAGCCTTTGCGCCAAGCGCAGACAGTCCTGCTCGCCTGCGCATAGTGCCAGCAACGCAGGCGCGTGCTCGGCCTGCGCATACGCGTCAAGCAAAGCATACAGCCCGGCACGCGGCGCAGTGGTGCGCTCCAGCGCCCGCAAAGCCGCCTCGGCAACGAGCGGATGCTGCTCGATAGCCACGCCACGCAACAGTGCTGCAGCTGCGCGCGCTTGACGCGCTTCGTCGCGCACGAGAGTCTCTGTCAGCCAGTGAGTGGTTTCAGCGGACTTGTCCGGTAGCGCCGCGTAGACCACACGCAGCACATCCTCATCCCCTTCGCGTGCGAGATTCAGCAACAGCGCTTGGAGATCCGGGCCAAGTTTGGCGTTGCGCAGCCCAAGAATGCTCTGCCTGCGCTCGACCGCTGTAGGTGCATCCAAGATCGCACGCAGTGCTGCTTGCTCGGCAGTTGCATACACCGAGCCATTGTTGGCGAGGACGATCAAGCGCGTAGCATCGGCACGCACGCGCGGGTCTTCGTCTTCGACCAAGCGCTCGGCCAACACTGCATCGGAAGGCTCCAAGCGCACAGCCAACAACGCATACCAAGCAGCGCGGCGCACATAGCCGGTTGGGGCATCCAAGTGCGGCAGCACCAACGCACGCATGGCGGCTCGATCGTAGGGCAATTCGCTCCAGCGCGAGAGCGCCAGCAAAGCCTCGGCAACCGCCTGCGCATCGCCCGTGCGCAGAGCTTGACGCACCGTATCCAACGCATCTTGTCGCTCGCGGGCATCCACAACCTGCAGCCCGCGCTGCGCCAGAGAGTCGGCTTGATCCACCGCGCGCATCTCATCGAGCTCTGCCTGTGCGGGCGCAAGCGCTGGCGTCACTGGCTGCGGCAGCACTTTGGGCCGCTGGGACGCGCAGCCAGCCACCGCAACCAGCAGCAGCAACCAGGCACGGTGGCTCACGGCGTTTTGGCACTCCTCCACAGCCAAGAGCCACCATCGGCGATGTAGCTCGCTACCACACGCCGGCCGAACAGCCCATGCAACAAGCCCAAGCCTTTGGCCAAGGCAGCACGCGGGCGACCGCGCAACGACTCGAACACCAACACAAACGGCCAGCTCAAGCAGTCGTACACCAAGAACGACAACCACTGCAAGGGGCCTGCGTGGCGCCGCAAGAAGCGCCAGCTATTGAGCGCATTCATGTACTTACGGCGCGCGCTGTACCCACCACCCGTAGCCGAACTCGGCGCATGCCACGCCATGGCGGCGCCTACGCAAATGGTCTGTGCACCTAGCGCGCGTGCGCGCAAGCACAGGTCCACGTCTTCCATGTAGGCAAAGTACGCATCGTCGAATCCGCCGAGACGTGTCAAAAGTTCTGTACGCCCGAGCAAGGTACACCCGGCTACATAGTCGACTGTGCGCGTGGTGCGCCATGCGGCTCCATCCGCTTGTCCTTGGCCCAGCAGCTTGGACAAGTTCTGACGCCAATCCACTCGGCCGCCGGCCGACCACACGCGGCGATCGTCGGCCCGATCCAAGATGCGTGGCCCTGCAAGACCGGCGGAGGTTTTGACAGCCAGCTCTTCACGCAAGCGCACCAACATCACGCGATCAATCTCGACATCGTTGTTCACGAACAGCGTCAGCTCCGCACCACGCTCGACGGCCACGGCCAGACCTTGATTAGAGGCCGCACCAAATCCGAGGTTGGTGGAATTGAGCACATACGTCAGGTCGGGATGAGCGGCTTGTACCGCTTGCAACGAGCCATCACGCGAGCCATTGTCGACGAAAACGATGTCGTTCGGCTGCACGCCACCGATGACCAAAGAACGCACACAGGCCAAGTTGCGTGCGCCCCCGTTCCAGTTCACCACCACGGCCACTACGACTGTTGTCACGAGGTCGTCTCCACGCGCGAACGCAGTTCACCATGCGACAAACGAGTCACCAAGGTGTCGCCGTGGGTGGCGGCATTCGCATCGGTCAGCGGTGTAGTGCTGCCCTCTACAAAGGTGATGGAGTACCCGCGTGCCAGCACCGCCACCGGCGAGACCGCCTCCAAGGCGCGGGCACTGCTGTCCAAACGACTGGACAAGCGTTCCAAGCGCTGGCGCAACGCCGCCGGCAAACGCGCGGCAGCCAAGTCGAGTCGTGACGCACGGCGTTCAAGTTCCAAGCCAGGCGAGCGTTGTTCGACGCGGCGTGCGAGCCCTTCGACACGCGTCTCCACGCGCAGCAGCAAGCTCCGCATGCGCTCGTCGAGCGCAGCTCCTGCGCGCACCAGGCGATTGCGGCGCTCATCAAGCAGCCACTGCGGACTCTTGAGACACGGGCGTGAGGCCAGCTGGTCCAAACGCAGTTGGACTGCAGCCATGCGCGCATCCATGGCTCGCCCCAGATCCGCATCGAGCGCATCGAGGTGCTCGACCCACGCAGCTCGATCGGGAAAGACCTTCTCGGCTGCGTCGGTGGGCGTGTGGGCGCGCACATCCGCCACCAAGTCGCACAGCGTGGTGTCAATCTCGTGACCGACTCCAGACACCACCGGCAAACGGCAGTTCCAAATCGCCTCCAACACCGGCAGCTCGTTGAACGCCCACAGATCTTCGATCGATCCGCCACCGCGGCACACCACGATCACATCGACGCCATGCGCCTCCAAAGCGCGGATGCCGCGCGCGATCTCGTCGGAGGCTCCTTTGCCTTGTACCGCGGCGTGCGCCACGACCAGCGGATGTCCCGGCCAGCGTTGGGCGCGCGTACGCAGAAAGTCCTGCAACGCAGCGCCGCTGCGACTGGTCACTACGCCCACTGTGTACGGTGCTGGCGGAAGAGCGCGCTTGCGCTCAAACCAACCTTTCGCAGCCAGCTCTTGCTTGAGGCGTTCGTACTCTTGCATCAACGCACCGGCGCCAGCGGCCTCGATGCGCGACACGATCAACGAGAACTTGCCTTGCGGTCCGTAGATCTCCAAGCGACCCGTGATGCGCACTTGCGCACCCTCACGCAACTGGAGTCCCCGC
>JBILXQ010000325.1:0-3808 GCA_044378375.1 Planctomycetota bacterium | reverse complement strand
TGGTCGAGGTCGCACGCCTCGACTACCCGGCCGATCTCAGCAAGATCACCGCGCCGCTGACGATGGCGGATGTGGACGCGAACCGCGATGGCATCCCCGACTTGGGCAACCCGCGTGGCTTCACGATCTGGTCCGACAGCAGCAAGCTCGTCGTCACGCACCACAAGTCGCCGTACCTTTCCGTGGTGAACGTTGCCTTGAACGCGCAAGGCATCCCGACCGGAGCCACCGTCGCGAGCAAGATCTCGACCGACGACTACGACTTGGACCCGGTCTTCAATCCGACACCGGTGCGCATCATCAAGAGCCAGGGCGAACCGCGCTTCTTGGAAGATGTGGATGTGTCGCCGGATGGCACGCGCGCCTTGGTGCCGCATGTGCTGGCGAACGTGAACCATGATGTGAACTTCGCTTTCGGCGGTGCTTTGGAAGGCGATCACGCCAACCGCATCTACCCGGCGTTGACCATGGTGGACCTCGTTACGCGCAGCTATGGCGTGACGGGCGATGCATCGCGTCGTTTGCACAACGAGATTGCCGACACGCGCACTCCGGCCGAGTACTCGCCCTTTGGCTACGCTGCCACGCCGGTGGGTGGCGATCGCCTGTCGCTCGGTGGTGCGGGCATTCCGGTGCTCGGCGGCCAAGTGCAGCTCAAGCTCGACGGCTTGCGTCCGGGCGACATCGCGCAACTGATCGTCGGCATGCGTGAGATCAACACCAACTCGCCGTACACGGCTCCGGGTGTGGTCTATGTGGATCCGCGCGTCACGCGCCCCTTTGTCAACGATACGGCGCGCTTCTCGATCCCGTCTCTGCCGACCTATGACGGTCTGACCTTGATCGTGCAAGCACGCGTGGTGCGCGGCAGTCAAACGTACTTGTCCAACGGTGTGCGCGTGCATGTGCGCTCGCAACACAACGCCACGAACAAGCTTGGCCACCACGCCGGTCAGCCTGGCTTGGTTTCGTACAACGCCGCGGGCAACCGCGTGCTGTTGCTGAACCGTGGTTCGGAAGACTTGTTCCTGTACAAGGTCAACGGCAGCGACTTTGAGTACATGACGGCCTTCCCGCCGCGCTTCCGCCACCAAGAGCGTGCGCCGCTCGACACCACCACGCCGATGGGTGACATCCCGTTGGGCATGGTTGTGGTCGACGATGCATCTACGCAGAACGACGACGCCCTCGTGTACATCCACAACGAAGGCAACCGCACTGTGTCGACGCTGCGCGTCAACTGGAAGACGGGCGAGATCGCCAAGGAACGCAGCCAGATCGGCTTGCTGACGACCCCCGATCGCATGACTGCCTCGCAGGTGCTCGGACAAGAGATGTTCGAAGACGCTTCGCGTGCGCAGATCGCCGGACACTTCAACAACAGCTGTGCTTCGTGCCACTTTGAAGGTGGCGAAGACGGCTTGGTGTGGCAGCGTCCCGCCGGTCCGCGTTCGACGATGCCGATGTACGGCGGCATCCGCGCCACGGGCTTGTTGCTGTGGAAAGGCCAACGCCTGAATGCGGGCGAAACGGGCCCGATGTTCCATGGCGAGAACGGCGGCACAGGTGCGTTCACGCCTGCGGAACAGCAGGCGATGATCGACTTCCACGAGACCTTGCCGATCCCGTTGAACCCGCACCGCGATCCGACGACCTTTGGCCTCACGGCCCAGGCCTTGGTAGGCAAGGACCTGTTCTTCGGCATCAACGACACGGGCCTCAACCCGAACTTGCGCAACGCAGGTTGCGCGGTGTGCCACCCGCGCGAATTGACCAGCGGTTCGCTTGCCGGCCCGCGCTTCTTCACGCAGGACTTCCTCAACCCGTTGCTGACGACCGGTGACAACATCGGCCCGGCCCTCGACCCGAACTGCTTCTCGCTACGCGAGAACATCGTGGCGCTCAACATCCGCAACATCAACTCGGGCCTCAACGTGGACGAGAACGGTGACGGTGTGGCGGATGCCGACCGCAACGCGGACGGCTACAACGACCTCGAGACCTATGTCCCGATGAATGTCGACGGTCACGATGACTTCCGTCGCGATGACTCGAACAGCTATGACTGTCCGTGCGATCCGACGGTGGACGGTAACTGTGATGCGGCTACCTCGACGCGTGTGTTCACGCGCGATCCGGGTGGCTTCTCGATCCCGACCAAGCTGGGCTTGTTCGCGACCGGGCCGTACTTCCACGATCACTCGACCTTCTCGCTGCGTTCGCTGGTTGACCCGCAAACGCAGATGACCTCGCCGATCTATGGCTCGCCGGCCTTCCCGGGCCAGACGCCGTACCCGGGCTTGTACAAGTTCTTCAACGAGTTCCACGATGTCCGTGGTCACGAGCAGTTCGTGCAGGGCGCGTCCAAGGTCCAAACGACTTTGAATAGCTCGAACGTGGACGCCGACATCGAAGCGATCTTGGCTTACATCAAGTCGCTCTGAGCCAGCTCAGTAGCAGGGCTAGCTGACACTTGACGCGCTTTCGGGCGCGTCAAGTTTTTTGTACAGGCTTACAAGCGCACGACTTCACAACGGCCATCGTCGTAACCGACCACGCGCACATGCGCGAGGCCTACGAACAAGCCTGACTCGACCACACCGGGAATGGTGTCGATGGCGCGCTCCAACTCGGCCGGCTGCTCGATGCCATGCGCGAACGAGCAGTCGAGGATCGCGTTGCCGTTGTCGGTGCGGTACGGCGCACCGTCTTTGTGCACCCGCACGCGCGGTGTGCAACCCAAGAGGCTCAGGCGTCGCGCAACCATGGGTAGCGCAAACGGCACCACCTCAACAGGCAGAGCGAAGGTGGTGCCCAAACGCGCGACCACCTTGTTGGCACCGACCACGATGACCACCTGGCGTGCGAGGCTCGCCACCACCTTCTCACGCAGCAAAGCGCCACCGCCGCCTTTGATCATGCGGAACTCGGCGTCGATCTCGTCGGCTCCATCGATGGCCAGGTCCAGAGACTCGACCTCATCGAGGCTCAACAGCTCGATGCCCATGGCGCGCGCCTTGGTTTCGGTGTCCACAGACGTGGCCACACCGCGTACGCGTTCACCGCGCGCCACGCGCTCGCCCAGCGCCACCAGTGTCCAATGCACCGTCGAGCCTGTACCCAAACCTAACACCATGCCGGGCAGGGCGTAGGCGGCGGCGGCGCGTCCAGCTGTTTCCTTAGCATCCATCTCCAGCAGAATAGCGCGCAACGGGGGTGGTTATGGGCGCGCCCTTGGTTTATACTGAGACTCAGTCTCAAAACGGGACGAGCCACTGCCTCCCATGACCAGCCTCAACCAACTCCAGCCAGGCCAAGCAGGGCGCCTCGTCTGCATCCAGGGCGAACGATCCTTCCGCCGGCGTTTGATGGAGATGGGACTCTTGCCAGGCACGTTGGTGCGCTTGGTGCGCCGCATGCCCTTGGGCGGGTTGGTCGAGCTCGAAGTCCGCGGCGGACACCTCAGCCTGCGCAGCAGCGAAGTCGGCCAACTCATGGTTGAGCTCGGGTGAGCACGCGTCGCCCGTTGGTCGCGCTGGCGGGAAACCCGAACACGGGTAAGACCACGCTCTTCAATCGGCTCACCGGCGCCCAGCAAAAGGTGGGCAACTACGCCGGTGTGACTGTCGAGCGCGTCAGCGGTGTGTTGCAGGTGGCCGGCGGGCAAGAGGTCGAGCTGTTGGATGTGCCGGGGACCTATTCGCTGGCCGCCAAAAGCAAGGAAGAGGAGCTGGCGCTCAAATGCCTAGCTGGCATCGGCGGCGAGCCGGCACCGGATGCGGTGCTGTTGGTGCTGGATGCCACGCAG
>JBILXQ010000324.1:0-3817 GCA_044378375.1 Planctomycetota bacterium | reverse complement strand
TCAACCGGACTCGATCTTCGGCGCGCCGATCATGCCGGGTGACATCCTGGTTCCGCCGCTGGGTGGCGTCGGTCGCCCGGGCATCCTGATCCCGGCCGAGGCCTTGGGCCTGATGTCGCCGCGCCAATTCGCCGGCACGCCCGGTGATGACCTCGATGCTCTGGACACGATGCACGATCCGGCAGCGGGCATCAGCTACTGCGACAGCGGCACGGCCCCGATCTGCCCCTGCGGCAACAACGGTGCGGCGGGACGCGGCTGCGGCAACTCGGTCAATCCTCTCGGTGCGGTGCTGTGGGGCAACGGCTTCCCCTCGATCAGCAACGACACGCTCATCCTCTCGGGTTCGGGCATGCCGGGCACGGCGACCACGGTGCTGCTGCAAGGCACCTTGGCCAACCCGCCGACGCCCTTCGGTGATGGTCTGCGCTGTGTGGGCGGCAACCTCAAGCGGGTCTACATCCGCAATGCCAGCGCCGGCAACATCCAGTACGGCTACAGCGTCCCGGGACAGCTGCCCATCTCGGTGCAAGGCGGAGTCGCCCCGGGGACCTGGCACTACCAGATCATCTACCGCAACGCGGCGCCGTTCTGCACGGCCTCGCAGAACAACGCGACGAACGCGCTGGCGGTGACTTGGGTGCCCTGAGATTGCCGAGGGTTAAAAGCGAGGGCGCTCCGTGCGAGGCACGGGGCGCCCTCAGTCCATGTGAGCGACCACGCGTTCGTCACCCATCTGCAAGGCGAGTTGCGCCTGCTTGGGAGTGAAGAAGCGGTCGAAGAAGCGTGCGAAGAGCGCGGTGTACACGCGCAACACACCCTTGGTGCCCAAGCGATAGGTGAAGTCCACCCACGCCCAGTAGCGCGGACCAGACAGGCCTTGAGCGTGCGCGTAGATCTTCGCTTGCTCGGCAACCATCCATTCGCTGAACAGCATGTACATGATCAGCAGCGGCTTCTGCATCCAACGCTGCTTGATCGCCTTGGGTGCCAGCGGCATCAACCAGGGGAAGCGCACGAGGATCGGGAAGAGCTTGTGCAAGTTCTCGATCTCCACCTTGTTGTCAAACAAAATGGACGTCGTGCGATTGAACTTGGTCGGGAAGTCGTCGTAGCCCGCGATCGAGTAACCCATCTCGCGGGTCATGTCGTTGATCTCGAACTCGGGGTACGGCTGCATCAACGACACGAGCGGGTGGTCGACTTTGCACTCGATGTTGAGCTTGACCGTGTCGAACTCGTCTTCGAGCGTGCCGCCCGGACCGCCGAGCATGTTCAACGAACCAAGGCGGATGCCGTGTTTCTTGATCCAGCCTGACGCGTCGATCAGTTGCTGGCGCGTGGTGTGCTTCTTGAACACGGCGTTGCGCACGTAGTCGCTGGCCGCCTCGAAAGCGATGCGCGCGTACACGCACCCGGCCTTCTTGAGCAGCTCGATGTGGCGCTCGGTCGTCATGTTCGCCATCAAGATGACGTCGAAGGGCAGACCGACCTCTTTGGGGAAGCGTTCGCAGAACTCTTCCAACCAGTCGTTGCGCAGGTTGAAGATGTCGTCGACAAAGTGGACGAACTTCAAGTTGTAGCGCTTGCGCACATCGTTGATCTCGTCGATCACATGGCTGACGGAGCGCTTGCGCACGTATTCGCTGTTGCGGGCGCCATAGACCTTCTTCTTCATCGCGTGGTGGAAGCAGAAGGTGCACGGCATGGGGCAACCACGCTGTGTCACGAACACTTTACGGTCGGTGTTCTTGTAGATGGCGCCGGCCTCGTAGACCACATCGCGGTCGGGGAAGCCCAGGTCCTCGAGACGATCCACGAGCGGTCGCTGCTCGTTCTTGTGGATCTGTCCGGTTTGCTTGTCCTTGAACCAGAAGTTCTTGACGTCGTAGTACGGCTGGCCATCGCGCAGACGGTCCAGCAGCTCGACAATGGCGCGTTCGCCCTCGCCGCGACAGATGGCGTCGATACCGTCGGTCTCGACATACTCCGGCACGAAGGTCGGGTGCGGCCCCCCAAAGACCGAGATGACGTTCGGCAGCACCGCCTTCACCTTGCGATTGATGTCCGCAAAGTAGAGGTGCATGCCTGTCGTGAGCGAATAGCACACGACATCGGGTGCGTACTCCTGCACCTTGGCCAGCCAGTCCTTGTCCGGAATGAACAAGCACTTGCAATCGTGGCCCGCGTCCTTGATGGCGCGCGAGACGTACATGATTCCGAGCATCTCTTGGGGGAGGTACTCGTCGATGAAAAGGACCTTCATGGGTGTGTGGGTCTGTAAAACCCTAGAAGGATGCTATCGGCGTTTTTTGAACAGAGCGTTTGCAGGAGCCAAAATCCGCAGTGCGCGTCAGATTTGGCCGGTTGCGCGAAGGAGAGCTTCTTCGACCTGGGTGAAGGTACGTTCGCGGTCAAAGTCCTCGCGGCGGGCCAAGCCGGCGGCAGCGAGCTTTTGCGCTAAATCTTTGTCAGACAACAACCTAGAAATAGCGTCGCGGGTCGTGCGCCAGTCCTGCGGGTCGACCAAAAGGCCATTTACCCCATCAACGACCACCTCGGGGTTCCCGCACACGCGACTGGCGACGATGGGTGTGCCCAAATGCAACACCTCGACCAAAGTGTGCGACAGACCCTCGTACTCGCTGTTCAGGACGAAGACATCCGCCGCCCGGATCCAGAGCGGGATGTCCTTGTGCGGCACATTGCCGAGCCACAGCACCCGCCCGCCGAGGCCGAGCTCGGTCGCCAGCTGCTTCCACTCCTGCTCCATGTCGCCATCGCCCGCAACGGCCAGAGTCACATCCGCCGGCAACGCAGCCAGCGCACGCAAGATGTTGTCGACGCGCTTCCAGCCCATCAAACGACAGATGGTCAAGACAAGTTTACTTGACGGCGCCACGCCTAGCTTGGCGCGGGCCTCCTCGCGCGACAAAGCCAAGTCCTTGGGGCCATGGTGTGCATTCCACACGCGCTGGACTTTGGTCGGCGGCACACCGTAGCTGTGAATCAGGATGCCGCGCAGGTAGTCCGAGCAACTGATGATGTGGTCGCACCACGCCCACCACAAACGCTGCAGCGCACGCACGAACGCGACCTTCAAGCCATACGACTTGCCTTGGTACACATCGATGCCGTCGCCGCCGATCCAACCCTTGCGATGCGCGATCTCCCACGACCCGTCGACCATGATGCGGATCATGGTGGGCTTGGCGCGCAACTTGGCCGCGAGCACATGCAGCAAGGCCAAGTGCTCGTTCACATAGACCACATCGGCTTGCGGTGCCGCCTTCCACACGGCGGCAAAGGCCTTGAGGTAGCGCACCGGCAACGAACCGCGCGCGATGCTGGTCACGCGAAAGGGATAGCCCTGCGGATCGGGGTCCGAGCAGAAAGCCACCACATGCACTTGGTGACCGCGCTCCACCAAGAAGCGGCCCAACGAAGGCACATACGTCGCCGGCCCGCCGAGATCGGGCGGAAACACCGGCGAAGTAATCAGCACCTTCATGTACCGCGCGTCGACAGCTGCGCTGTTTCGCGCTCGCTCGCAATCAAGTTCATGC
Source organism: Planctomycetota bacterium (assembly GCA_044378375.1). Taxonomy (GTDB): domain Bacteria; phylum Planctomycetota; class UBA1135; order UBA1135; genus SXXH01. The sequence continues at coordinate 251 of JBILXQ010000324.1, read as the reverse complement.
GCTCCAAGGTGATGTCGCCAGTCGGGTACTCACCGGTGAAGCACGCATTGCAGAACTTCTCGATCTTCGGGTTACCGGCGCGCGCGGCTTCGTTCATCGCCGCGCGTTCCAAGTACACGAGGTGATCGACGCCCAGCACCTTGGCGATGCCGTCGTTGTCGCGGCCTGTGGCGACGAACTCCGTCTTCGTCGCCATATCGATGCCGTACGGGCACGGCGCGACCAAGGGCGGCGAGGTCGACGCGAAGTAC
>JBILXQ010000323.1:0-3819 GCA_044378375.1 Planctomycetota bacterium | reverse complement strand
AGAAATTTTGACAGCCGACAAAGGACGCAGTGTGTTGCCGGCGGCGTCCAAATCAGGGAAGCCGCGCGCGCCCGTGATCGACAGCGCTGGACGCCAGGTGCGATTCAACAGCAGTTCGGTCGGGTCTTTGGCCATCGGCACACATCCTGTGTGCCACGGGAACTTGGACCAAACTGCATCGCCAAGCACCTGTGCGGCTAGGTGCGCTTGCTCGATGCGTTGCTTGGGGATCTCGACATGAAAGAACGGATCACGAATGCGACCGGTGTCCTCATCTTCCAGACGCGACAACACCTTGCGCAAGACGCGGAAGCTCGAAGGCACGATGCCCGATGCGTCTCCTGAGTGCACACCTTCCTTGATGGTCTCAACGATCAAGTTGCCGCCGACGAGGCCACGCAAGCTAGTCGTGCTCCACATGCGCTCCCAATCGCCACAGCCGGAATCCAAGCAAACCACGAGGCTCGGCGTGCCGATGCGCGCAGCGAGCGCTTCGATGTAGAACGGCAAGTCCGCGCTACCCGACTCCTCGCAGGCCTCAATCAACACGACGCAGCGTGCATGAGGCACTTGGTTCGCTTGCAGCGCTTCGATAGCGGTCAACGAAGCGAACGCTGCATAGCCATCATCTGCACCTCCGCGCCCATACAAGCGTTCGCCGCGCATCACGGGAGTCCACGGCCCCAAGCCCTCTTCCCAACCGCTGAACTCGGGCTGCTTGTCCAAGTGGCCATACAGCAGCACCGTGTCTGCGCCGGTGGGAGCTGTAGCCGGGATCTCCATCCAGATGACGGGCGTGCGACCTTCCAAGCGCACGATCTCCACCGTCAATCCGCGGATCGCACGCGTGCGGCACCAGTCCGCGATCAACTGCGTTGCACGGTCCATGTGTCCATGCTCACGCCATTGAGCATCAAAAGCCGGTGACTTGTTCGGGATGCGAATGTAGTCGACGAGTGCCGGCACAATGGAGTCATTCCACACGCCGTCGATGCGGCGCGACAGATCAAGTACAGCGGTGCTCATGTCCCCAACTCTAACAGGGGGAACTCTACGCAGGCTTGGCGCGGCGGCTACGCCACCACAGCACCGCGCACACCACCAGCACGAGCAACGCGCACAGCGCCAGGATCGGCACAACGATCGCGGCAAGAGCGGAGAGCACTGCGAGTGCGAGCTCCGCCAAGGCCACGAAGGGATTGGCGAGGCCACCGGTGGTCGCCGTGCTAGCAGCGCGCGCAGTCACGGTGGTCGCTTGCACTGCGGTAGCAGCCCCAACAGCAGCGACAGCACCCACGGTCCAGACGAGCCACGAGTCTGCTTCCGCCAAGAACCCCGAGGCCAACAGGAAGCCTGCGAAGACTGCTGTGGGCGAGGCGACCGTGTCGAGCAGGTTGTCCAGCCACGGCACCTTGTAGGCGACGATCTCGACCAGCGTGGCCAAACCGAACGCGACCAAGGCAGGCCACGTGCTCATCCATGCCAGAGCTTCGGGAGCCGGCAGCCACCCCCAGCGAAAGGCCAAGCCTGCCAAGAGCGGCGGCACAAAGACGCGGAAGCCGCAAGCCGCGGCCAAGCCAATGCCAGTCAACGCAGCGACGAGATGCTCCCACTCCATGGGCTAGAGCATACGCAGGACGGGCGCGATTATTCGGGCGTTACGAAGCCTTGGCGGTCACCACGCGGTTACGACCCGCCTGCTTGGCTGCGTAGAGCGCCTCATCGGCGGCCTTGAGCAGGCCGTCCATGCCCAACATCCCGGGACCGCGCACAGCGACCCCGATGCTGACTGTCAAGCGGCCTTGATAGCCGGCGCGCACGATCGGTTCGTCGGCGATCTTGGAGCGCAAGCGCTCGGCGGCTTTGGTGGCTGCTTGGAGATCTGCACCTGGGCAGACCAACAGGAACTCCTCCCCGCCGAAACGGCACAGCAAGTCGCCGCGACGCGAGTGTTTGCGCAAGACGCGTGCGGCCATGCGCAGAACTTCATCACCCGCTTCGTGCCCGTGCACATCATTGATGTGCTTGAAGTGATCTAGGTCCAGCAAGGCCACCGACAGCGGCGTGCCTGAGCGCACGGCATGGTCCCACTGCTTGTGCAGGAACTCCCAAGCCCGGCGGCGGTTGGGCAATTCCGTCAACATGTCCGTCGTGGCCAAGTGCGCCATCTCGCGCTCGCGAATGTCCGCGCGGCGCTCGGCGGCCATGTGGGCCAAACGGCGCGCATCCCCGCCTTTATGGGCTCGCGCCAGGCGTAAACCTGACTTGACACGCGCCAACAACACGCGCGGATTGAAGGGCTTCGTGACGTACTCGTCCGCGCCGGCCTCGAACACATCGACCGCACGACGCTCGTCGTCCAAACCGGTTAGCACCACCACGAACATCATGCGTCCGCTATCCAAGGAACGCACACGCCGGCACAACTCGGAGCCGGTCATGTCGGGCATGCTCCAGTCGGTCATCACGACTTGCACTGCCTCGCGACTGAGGGTCTCGAGGGCTTCGGCACCCGATCGCGCCACCAGCACGGTGCACCCCTCGCGCTCCAGATGCGCGGTCAGGATGCGCAGATCGACCGCGTCATCATCTACGGCCAACACACGCAGACCTTGTGTGGACTCAGGCTCTAGCGCAGCCACCGCATCGGGGACGAGCAAGCGCGGACCGAGCTTGGGTTCAAAAGCGCGCGTCAACTCGCGCAGACGCTGCATCGTGCGCCAACGCAGTTCTTCGTCATCCGCATCGGAAACAGCTCCACTCGAGCGGAAGGGCAAGTTACGACCACCCGTGGGCTCACCGGGCCTCGGCGCAGCATCGACGATATCGGAAGCCACGATCTCAGCCAGTCGCAGTAGATCCGCGAGTTGCTGTGCAGCCGGGCTCAACGCTGGACGATCGCGCGCAGGCAGGCCCAGATCGCACACGGCTAGTACATCGTCTGGCGCAAAGCCCCAGCCCGCCAGCATCGAGGCTGCGAGCTCATAGTGATCCAGGTCCCACGCACGCGCCTCGGCGAGCAGCAACTCTGCAACCGGACGACCCGCATGATCGCGCAAGAGCGTGTCAAATTCGTCAGGCTCGGCGGTGGCCAAAGCCAACATGCCAATGCGCGAGAGGAGCGCCACCGTGCGCACTTGCTCGGCGGGCAAGCCAGCGCGTTCGGCCAGCAGCTCTGCTGCACAGGCACAGGCCAAGGACCAGCGCCAATAGCGATCGTGGTCAAAGGCACGCGCAGCACCACGCCGCGGACCACGCGAGTGAAACGACACAGCCGTCTCGTACAAGTGACGCGGGTGCAGAATCGATGCAGCCAGCGCCACTGTAGTCGCTTGCGTGGAAGGACGATGCCGCCTGCAGGCTTCGAGCACACGGGCTGTGGACGCCGGATCGCTACGCAAGGCGGCGACCAGACGCTCAAGGTCCAAGTCCGTACCGCTCGCGGAACGCAAGATCGCACAACCCACCCCTGCCGGTGTAGGCATATGCAAGTCGCGCTCGTACTCCTCGAAGCGGCGGATGGTCATCTCAAGCCGTGCGTTTCTTGTTCTGTGCGTTATTCGTGTGCGCGTGGACGCGGTTGCGACCAGCGGCCTTGGCTCCGTAGACGGCTTCGTCGGCGTGTTTGAGCAAGGTGTCAAACGTCGGCATCGAAGCATCGCTTTGGGCCACGCCGATGCTGATCGTCATGCAGGCATCAAACGTACCCGCGCGGATGCGGTGCGAGGCCACGGCCAAGCGCAGGCGCTCGGCGCACACCATGGCTTGTTCGAGAGTGGCATTGCGACAGACCACAAGGAACTCCTCCCCACCCCAGCG
>JBILXQ010000322.1:0-3829 GCA_044378375.1 Planctomycetota bacterium | reverse complement strand
TAGGCGTGCCGCCCGACTGCGGAGTCACGGCCATCAGCATGGCGTGTGTGCGATCGCGGCGGTATACACGACCGTCAGCCTCCAGCTGATGCGAAGTCGTCTGGGTGCGCATGTCCGCCAGCAAATCGGCCTCATAGGCATGTCCATGGGCATCGCGCGTGTGCAGCGTAACGGAGTGTGGAGTGGCTACCAGCTGGGCAGCTCGCGTGCTGGTGTCAAGTGTAGTTGACGCTGTGTTCACGCGTACCACGTCATAGGTCACGCGGTCGTCGGCCACGGCTCCCAAGGGAGCCTCGACTACTGCAGACACTTCCACCACATCGGCTCCGTCCACTTCGCGCGGGTAAAGAGACACGATGTCCACTTGCGTCGTGGCTACGGTCCCGCTGCTATCGCGAATGGCGAGCGGCTCGATACTGGTTCCGGGTTGCATCGTTCCCGTCGGCACCGGCAGCGTGGCGCGCAGCAGGAAGCGTCGTTCGTTGCTCAGCACGGTTTCGATGCGCGCGACGACTTGGCCTTGGGCTTGATCATCGATGCCGCCACCGCCCGAGATGGTTGCCGAGCCTCCGCTGCAGCTAGACAGCCATAGTGTCGCGCCGAGCAATGAAGCCAGGCACAGAGAGTGAAGTGGATGTGTGCCTGCCCGCACACGGGAGCCATCGATGTCTTGCATGGGGTCGTGCTGGCTGGTGCCCCTGCCCGGGAACCTGCCGTTGCCTTTGATCGGCCTCTGTAGACCGCGGAACTCAAAGGAAACCCCAAATACGGACTAGTAAGGCCCTAGGGTGCGGCGAGCATCCGCTCACGCTGAGCCAATAGGAGGTCAGCGTCCACCATCAACGCCACCAAGTCCTCCAAGGAAACCGTCGGTTCCCAACCCAGCTCGCGACGAGCCTTCGAAGCGTCGCCGCGCAAGTCATGCACGTCAGCCGGGCGATACAGCGTAGGGTCAAGCTCTACATGTTTGTGCCAGTCTAGGTTCAGTCGTCCAAACGCCAGATCGAGGAACTCGCGCAAGGTTGCCGAGCGATTGGTGCACACGCACCAATCACCGGGCTCGTCTTGTTGCAGCATCAGCCACATGGCGCGTACATAGTCGCCGGCATAGCCCCAATCGCGGGCTACATCGAGATTGCCTAGGCGCAGCTTGTCTTGCAGCCCGAGCTTGATGCGTGTCGCCGCACGTGTGACTTTGCGTGTCACAAATGCTTCACCACGCCGCGGGCTTTCATGATTGAAGAGAATGCCGTTGCTCGCGTGCAGGCCGAAGCTCTCGCGATGGTTGATGACTTGCAGGTGCGCATAGACCTTGGCGCACGCGTACGGTGAGCGCGGTTGAAAGCGCGTGGTTTCACTCTGTGGCGAAGGTGCGGAGCCGTACATTTCGCTGGAACCAGCTTGGTACACGCGCACTGGTTTGCCACCGGCACGCATGTGGCCACGGACTGCTTCGAGCAAGCGCACCACACCGAGCCCCGTCACATCGACGGTGTACTCCGGTTGGTCAAAGCTGACATGCACATGGCTTTGCGCGGCCAGGTTGTACAGCTCGTCCGGCGCCAAGCGAGCGATGAGGTCACGCAGCGCACCGCCATCCGAAAGATCACCGTAGTGCAAGTGCAGTTGCGCATGATCCAGAAGGTGCGCGATGCGTTCCGTGCTGGGAGTTGAGGCGCGCCGCACGAGTCCGTGCACGCAATAGCCTTTGCCCAGCAAGTACTCGGCCAAGTAGCTGCCGTCTTGTCCGGTGATGCCCGTGATGAGCGCTGTGCGTTGGACTGTAGTCAAGGTGGAACTCGTCACGGGGAATGATGGACTGCGTAGGCGTGGTGTGCGAGGGCGTGCAAGGCTTCGCCCAGATCGGCCGTCGGCGTGAACCCTAGATGGTTGCGGCAGCGCTCTACGGAAGCCAGCACCGGCCTGGCTTCGCCGCTGGGCCATTCGATCGCAAGGGCCATTGCCGAACTGCGGGGAAGCGCAGCGCACATGGTCGCCACCAGTTCCGAGCTGCGTCGAGCCTGACCAGAGGCCACGTTCACTACGCGCAAGCCATCGTCATCCTCCGGCAGGCTCGTAGGCTCCACAGCCAAACGCACCAGAGCTTCGGCTGCATCGTCGACAGCCATCAGATCGCGCCAACCATCCGGTCCTCGCATGCGGATAGGGTTGCATCCGCCAAGCGCCTGCTCCAAGGCGTCGGTCAACATGAGTCCGCGCGGCAGCCCGGGACCCACACTGCCAAACAGCCGAGCGATGCGCCGATCGAGTTGCGTGGCCGTCGTGCACAAGCGCTCGCAAGCGAGCTTGGAATGCCCGTACAACAATGGCGGTGCTGTGCGGTCAGTCTCGTGATGGGGCACATCCGAGGGCGCGTACACATGAGCACTCGAGGCATAGACCCAGCGCACGCGCCGCGAGCCAAGGTGCTGCAGGACCCGTGCACACAGCTGCTCGTTCTCCTGTGCTTCGCGCGGACCAAAGGAAGCATGCGGTACCGCGTGGGCTGCAAGATGAATGACAGCACTCAGATCCTCCGGCAAGGCCGGCAGCGCGTCGCGCAACACATCCACCTTGCGGGTGCCATGGCTGCCCGACCGCGACCAACCACTCCACGCCAGACCGCGCTGTTGCAGGCGCGCCATCACAGCGCGACCAAGGAAGCCTGCTGCTCCTACAACGAGTACGCTCACGTTGCGTACGTTACATGTCGGACAAAGGCAGTTCGAGATGCCAGAGCGCGCGGCCACGCCCTTGGAAGCGGAGCGACAGCGTGCCGCCTTGTCCAACGACGATGGCTTGCGCCGCCGCAAGCGCATTCGGGCCCAAGTTCGGCAACACGCGTCGCAGTGCGTACGGCGTGAAGATGTTCTCTACGCTGCGGCCATCGAGCGGCCCCGTGGGGAAGTCGATCTCGACCGCCACTTTGCCTTCGATGGGGGCGAGCACTTGTGCTTTGACGACCACGCCGCGTGACGAGCACTCACGCGCCACGAAGAGCAGGGCATCGAAGACCACACCAAGCAAGCCACGATCGCTGCGCACCATGACGGGACCTGCGCTGCGGTACAGAATGCGCGGCGCCTCAGCACCGGACTTGGCTACGCCGGCTACGTAGACCTTGAGCACTTCGCCTACATCGAACACTTGATCGCCGCGCGCAGGCGGCGTCGCCAAGAACGCGAGTGTGCGGGCAAAGCCCATCAAACGCGCTGTTTCACCGCGTACTTGTTGGACTTGGGTCTCGATGCCTTCGCGCTTGCCTTCTTCCAAGTCATCGATCTGATCCGTCAAAACGGCTAGCGAAAGATCGATGCGGGTAGTCTGGTCCGCAAGATCGGCCACTTGGTCACGCATCCACGCAGGCGTGGGCCGCGAGGGCGTGTCGCTCGCGAGCGCAAAGTTCGGCAAGGAGTGCGGAACCTTCGGCGCGGGATCTGCTCTTGGGTCTGCTCTTGGGTGGTCTGCTCTTGGTGCAGCGTCGATGCTGGGCGTGCTGGTGCTCGTTGCCACCGCGGGTTCGGCGAAGGCATCGTCGCGCGCTGCAGGCACAGGCTGTGCCTCCAACGTCAAAGGCAACGGCTCCTCAAGTCCGGGCACCGGCGAAGGCAGCGCGCGACCGAGGATGCGGTCAACTTCTTCGAGGTCGTGCGTCTCCGTACGCACCGGAGTTGCCGTCGGAATGGGTGGATCACGCAACGGCGCCGGCTCCACAGCCCTTGCAGATGTGCTGCGTGGTTGCAGGCCCAAGATGGCGTCAATGCGATCCAACTCCTGATCACGTTCGACGGGAAGTGGTTCCGGTTCGTGTGGTGCTCTCACGGGACTC
>JBILXQ010000032.1:0-13949 GCA_044378375.1 Planctomycetota bacterium | reverse complement strand
CCGCCAATGCCTCATACATCGACGATTGGTGCGGTACCGGGCAGCCGGCGCAAGTCAGCACGACGATCGTCATCCATCGCGGCACGTGCAACTGGATGGTGGTCCCCGGTGACGAGCAGGCCCAGTTGGACTGCCGCCAGCGCTTCCCGTGTCCCTTGGTCGTCACCCGCACCTTCTCCGGCATCCCCGCGGGCACGTCCTTCGACGGATGGGTGCGCGACGCGAATGGCGATCGCCACATCCAGCCCCAGCCGCAAGTGCCCGCCAATGGCGTGGACGTGCGCACCTGGTCCCTCGCTTGCGGCAGCGAGCTGTTCACGTGGTTCACGCGAGTTTCCTGCCCGCAAGGGGGACTCGCCTTGGAAGCCAGTGCCTCGGGACGCTGCCTCTCATGTCCATGAGCACCGGTCGACGCGGGCTGGTCGTCGTCGCGGTGTCGGGTCTGGCGCTGTCCCTCTACCTGCTTTCGCGGACACCCACTTCGCACGAGCAGAGGACTGATCCAGTTTCCGTCGATGCGGCCGAGGCGCAGCCGAAGACGACTCTCGCGCAACCGCGGCAGCCCGCTCCGGTGGCGACTCCGCCAACCACGCCGAGCGCTTGGGAGGCGATCAAGGGGGAGCGTTGGGACGAGATCCGTCGCAAGAACCTCGAAGCCGGCTTGGATCTTGGCAAGCGCGCTCCTCCCGTGCCGTGGGAGGAGGCCCGCGTGCAGCTGGGGGGCGAGTTGGCCAAGCTCGGAGACGAGCAGGCCAAGGTCAACATCGGGGTCTTGACCGCCTTCAACGGGCAGTTCGACCGCCAATGGACCGAAGCCAACCAGCTGGAAGGATTCGAGATCACGGAGGAGTCGAAGGCCGACTTGCTGGCGATCGAGGAGAAGCACCAGGCGACGATGCGGCCTCTGGCGGAGCAGTGGGTCTACGAGGTCGATTCGCGACTGCTGCAGGCGTGGAAGTCGCAAGACATCGAAAGGGCTCCCTACAACCTGAACCACGGCGACATCGATGGTCGCATGCCGAAGTCCGGGACCTTCTATCAGAAGTCCTTCTGCGCCGGTGGCTGGTGCGCTCGCATCGGTCTCCGTTCCGCCGATTGCCCTGAAGTGGAGGAATTGGAACGGCAACTCTCGGCCATGCGCGGACGCAAGGCCGCGGAACTCTCCAGCTACGCGCGCAAGAACCTCAAGCGCAAGTAGGTCCGCGGAAGGATCACCAGCCATCCAAGGACGGTGCGTCGACCTGCACGCAGGATCGTTCGTGGAGGCGGTCGCGAGGCCGCCTCCACTCCAACGCCTCGTGGCCCCGAGGGCGTGGCGAGTTGACGGTTTCGCGGGCCTCGCATAGGTTCCATCCACAGGTCGCGCGGCTTCGATCCCCCCGGCGCGCCTGCAACCACCATGATGCAGCCCCTTGCGACCGTCGCGTTGACCCTCGTCCCTTCCGTCGCCTTGGCGTGGCAGGCTCCGCCGCTCGGCGTCTCCGGCCACTAAGCGGAGCGGCCCTTGCACTTCCTCGCGGATGAACAAGGCGCGCTCTGGATCCGCCTGAAACGCGCGAATCTCGGGATTCAGCGAACTTAGTCGCCCGGGTGACCAAGGCGAGTCAAGCGTACTTGACGGTCTTTGGCAAAGCGTACGATGCCTTGCCACAGGCCCTCGGGGTCGATTTGTGCTTCGCGCTTGACCTCATCGACCGAGCCGCCGGTGCGCCAGCGGTCATCAAAGTCGGGGCTGAGCGCGTACTTTTCGGCCACTTTGGAGGACAACCAATCGTGCATCAAGCGCTTGGCGCCGTTGGTGATGACGGTCGAGTCGAGCCAATCGCCGCGCGGGAGCACGAAGTCTTGGTACTCGCGCGATTGCTGTTGGAACAGCTCCCAACTCGTCGCGGCGAGGATCTTCACGTTCGGCGCGTCGGGTTGCGCAAAGCGCGGCAGCAACTGGAACACCGATTCGGTTGTGCTGGTGCCTTGCACCAAGATCGTGCCTTCCTTGGGGCGGCGACGATCATGGTCGCGGATGACATAGCAGCCCTTGGCCGCGTCCATGTGGCTCGCTACGCCAAGCAACTTGCGGTCCGGCACAGCGACAGCAGGACGCGTCAAGTGCAGCGCAACGATGGGAGCATCGCAGCGCAGGGCGGCCGCCAGCATCGGCGCGACCTCGTTGTGCTCCCATGGGTGCAAGTTGATGACCTTGCCCGACGGGAAGAGCTGCGACACACCAGGCGAGAAGATGCCGAAGTGCGTGCGGCTGTCTTCGGCGGTCTCGGGACCCGAGTGGCCGAGCACCCAGATGATCTTTCCGACCTTCAACGGGCAATCCTGCGCCAACTGCGAGTACAAGCGCATCATCCCGTACATCAAGTAGCCGAAGCTGCCGTAGGTTGAGTGCGTGCTCCAGTAGCCGCAGAACTCCTGCTCGGGGTTCGCGGACATGTTGACCGATGAGAGGCCGGCGCACAGACCGCTGTTGCTGAACTCGGTGATCTGCGTGGGCAACAGTGCACCGCCCGGGTTCTTCGTGCGCTCGTACCAACCGTAGCCCTGCTTGGGATCGGTGAAGCCCAAGGAGAAGCCGTGGATCGAGGTCGACTCTGCCAAGTCAGCCGAACACGCGATGACCAGGGGACGACCCATCGCTTGCCGCGCGGTTTCGTTGACCCACGCGCCGAACTTGGCGAAGCCCTCTTTGTTGGCGATCTTGGTGCCAGGTGCCACAAACAGCCCCGCCGGCAACTTGTCCGCGGCGAGCCACGAGCGGTCTTCGTGGAGGTTGGTCTTGGCACGAATCGCGCTGCCAGCCAACTCTTGCGGCACAGCTTCGGCCTTGGCCAGCAGCGTGTCCGTCAGCCATTCGAGGAACGCGCGATCCGCGCAGAGCACCTCGCGCACGGTGTCCAACCAGCCTCGTGTCTGCACGCGGCAGGCTTCTTCGCCCGGATCGGTCGTGTCGCCGTGTCCAGCAAACTTGACACCCCAAGCATCTTCAAAATCCTTGCGGCAACGCCAGAACAGCTCGCTGTTGCGCGCGTGCATCTTGCCGTGCGAGGCGGCATCAAACTTGTGATAGCCGCGCCCCTTGCGCGACTTGATGTAGACCATGCCTGGACGACCGCCAGTGTCCTTGGCCTGCACGATCGTCTCCAGCGCTTGGCAGATCTGCGAGTAGTCTTCGCCATCCTCCGCGCCCGCAACGCGCCAGCCGTACGGCTCAAACCAATCGCGCGGTGTGCCGTGGACGACTTCGCTGTGAGCACGGTGATCAATGCCGTGGTCGTTCCAATCGAGGAGGTACACGAGATTGTCGAGCCCCAAGCCGTAGGCCGTGTGCTTGACCTCATGGTGAGCGCCCGCGGTGTGACCACCTTCGCCCTCCATGGCAAAGACGCGCGTGTGTCCCGCACCTGCATGCTTGAGCGCTAGAGCTTCACCCATCGCTGCCGGTGCACCGTGACCCGAAGGCCCAGTGTTGAACTTGAAGAAGAGCGTCTTGCCTTCCATCTCCGCATGGCCTGGCAGGCCTTTGTTGCGGCGCAAGTACAGCAGGTCTTCAAACACCAGCTCGCGCTCGGCTGCATGCGGCACAAGGAAGCGCGCGTCCTTGGTCAACGCATGCCGCGCGCGCAGTGCTTCGTTGTAGACCGCCAGCATGGCATAGACAGCCGGCGCACAGTGACCCGCGACCAACACAAAGCGATCGCCAAAGGCGAGCTCAGGCCGCCGAATGTCGAAGCGCATGCCTGGACCCAGCGTGGTCGAGACGAGCAACGGAACCTTGGAACGCGAGCCACCCGGATGGCCCGACTGGCGCAAGTTGAGCATCAAGTCGATGCACTGGTCGATCAGATCGCCGACCTTCTTGTAGTGCGCGAGATGCTTCGTCCAGTCAGAGTGGTCCATGCGTGCGGCAGTGGGTTGCATAGGCTAGGCGGCACAAAGCCGGGGGTTAGCCAAGCAGTCTACCGTCAGCTCTGCTGACGCGCTGCACTAGAAGTGCAGTTGCCACGACACGAGCAAGGCTTGCTCGTCGCTGAGCTCGTCGCCAGCGTAGATGACCGGCTGCTCGTAGAGCGTGTGGATCGCATGCATGCGCAGCACCGAGTGGGCCGAGCTCCACCAGTTCACGCCCAGATCGAAGGATTGCACGCTGCCTGGATCTGAGTTTGCGGTGAGCACTCCCGAACCTTGGAAGCCTTCGTCAAGCTCGATGCGCGACCAGTGGGCGACCAACTGCCAAGCCCCAAGGCCCGGCTCTGTCGCCAGCGGCGAGTCCTTGGTGAAGCCAAAGAAGCTCTTCTTGTGCTGGGTGAGCATGTGCGAGTAAGTCACGGTGTAACCAGTGACATTCGCCGTGTCCGCCTGTGCATCTGTTTCGAGGTCGGCGCGCGCCATGGTCCATTCGCCATGCAACTCGTGGCGGGCGTACATCCAGCCGAACTCAAGGCCGGCGCGCGTGCGCGATCCATCAAGGCGTGCATCCGCGCTGTAGGTTGCATAGGGGACGGCGGCTTCGTTGGTCAGCTCGCGCTCGCTCAAGTCCTGCTCGCCATTCACGAAGGTTGCTGAGGCTCCCAGATGCAAGCCTTCGAACAAGCCGCCTGTCTCCAGCCACGGCCTGTGCACCACACGCGCAGCCAGCTCTTTGCCATCGTCAAGTTCGCTTGACCCACTGCCGCCTACGACAGCCACCCCACCCTGCCAAGGTGTCCAGCGCGAGCCGAAGTATGTGCCCACGCCGTTGTCGTCACCGACTCCAAACGAGTTGAACAACGACTTCTGAATGGTGTCGCGAAAGCGGCGCGGCTGCCACTCGTCCTGGCTGTACGGCACCTTCAGGCGCCCTGCACGCAAAGTCCAATTTGGTGCAAGCTCGTAGCCTACCCATGCTTCGTCGAGCGAAGCACTGCTGACACCAAAGCGTGGTTCGAATAGGAACACAAAACGCTTGTCCAGTTTACCTGACAGCTCCAGTCGGCTCAGCGGCAGGTCTAGCTCGTTGGCACGGTCGGTTACATCGCCGCTGTAGGCCCGCCCGCGCACAATGAACAGCCCGCCGATCTTCAACTCGTGCGCACCATCCTGCGAGCGCATGTAGAAGCCGTTGTCGTAGCCCACTTGCGGCGTCTGTTGCAGCGGTGTTTCCTGTGCCGACGCGTCACTGAGCGCAAGCCACAGCAGCGGTGTCACTGCTCCTACTTTCATTCGGCCCAGAACCGACGCAACCCTTCGAGAGCCTGGCGGCTGGAGACATTGGTGTTCCAGCGGAAGGACTTCCACAAGTCACGCAAGGCCTTGTTTTCCGCTGGTTCTGGCAGCTCTAGCGTGCGCAACGCCGGCCCGACCAGCCTCCACATGCGCCGCGAAAGATCGCGCCCCACGCGCGTTTCACCTGCTATCGACAGCGCGTTGATCGCGAGCGAAGCCTTCACCTCGGGGTCTTGCTCGAGCTCCATTCGATCGACCATGGCCTCCATGGCGAGCTTGGACTCCAACTTCCACAGGCCTTTCGAGGTCGCCAAGCGCACGCGTCGATCGGCATGCTCCAGACGCAGCAACCACGACTCCTCCACGGCTGTCGAGATCGAACGCTCCATGCGCTCGCGCGCTTCCTGCACGCTGATGCCGCGCTTGTAGCGGTCACTCCAATCATGGAAGCGCAAGCCGCCCTCAGTGCGGTACAGGTCGAACACGATCGCCCAGCCGATGAAGTGCACCAGCACATTCTCACGCGTGTCGGTGCCGTCCTCGGCACGCACCTTCAACAGCTTCGCAAGCTCGTCATCCAACAAGCGTTCGTTGCGTAGTTCGTGCACCGGCCAGCAGGCATACCCATCGACGATCCACTCGCCGTCTTCGAGGATCCCATCACCCACGACACACGCGACGCCTTCTTCGAACCACAAGGGCAAGTGGGGATCGAGCTCGGAACAGCGTGCATGCACCAGCTCATGCGCCGCCGTCCCCGGGTCGGGCGTGCCGGCATAGACACCCGAAGGCGGCGTGAACAACCCATCGCCGCGTGCATGCCACGCGCGCACGCGCGTTGCCCCGATGCCGGGCACCATCTGCACCGCATCCGTGCCGAGCGGAGTGGGGGTGCCGTCCTTCAGCGCATGCACGCGCACCGATGACTCAAAGGGGCCCAACAGCTCCTCGACGGCCTCGTAGGCAGGTGCATAAGCCGCGTTCCACACCTGCGGGTCGGCGTGGGTGTCCTCGTGCGCATAGAGGGTCCAGCCGTCAAAGCGCTCGACCGGCTGCCAAGTCGAGCAGGCGGTCAGGGCCAAGCCGAGCAGGAACACACTCCACGGGCGCATAGTCAGAGGCTACACCGGAACTCTGGTCCTCGCACAGGCTAGAATCCGGGTATGGCATCCTTCCGAGTCGAACTCGACGCACCCAACCACATCGTCCTCGTCATGATCACGGAGGACGATGGCAGTGAACACGACTACCAGTTCGACTTCGACCCGCGTTCGGGTCGTTATGAGTTCAGCGAGCGTGACTTGTTGGAACGGGACTTTGGCGTCGATTGGGTCGAGGACATGGACAGCCAAGTCCGCGCCACGATCGCCAAGGCCCTAAGCAGCAAGCCTCAGGGCAAGTAAGCGTCTATGCGCGTCTTTGTGCTTGTGCTCGACTCCTTAGGTGTGGGCGAGCTACCGGATGCTGCTGCCTTTGGTGATGCGGGAGCGCACACCTTGGATCACTTGGTAGCGGCGGCTGGCGGATTGCAGGCACCGAACCTGATCGAGCTGGGACTCGGCTGTGTGCCGGGCGTGACGTCGTTGCCGCGCCCGACTGCTGCGCTCGGCGCCTTTGGTCGCGCGCGCGAGGCCTCGCCGGGCAAGGACACTTCGACAGGGCATTGGGAGATGATGGGCTGTCCGTTGGCCCAGGCCTTCCCTGTGTACGAAGGCGGCTTCCCGCAAGCGATCGTGGACGAGTTCGTGCGCCGCACAGGTGTGTCAGGTGTACTTGGCAACACCGCCGCGTCGGGCACGGAGATCATCGCGCGCCTCGGCGTCGAGCACATCGCAAGCGGCAAGCCGATCGTGTACACCTCGGCGGACAGCGTGTTCCAGATCGCGGCGCACGAGACACACTTCGGGCTCGAGCGTTTGTACGAGTGCTGCCGCATCGCGCGCGAGATCTTGGACCCGTTGGGCGTAGGCCGCGTCATCGCGCGTCCGTTCGTGGGCGAGCCGGGCGCGTTCCAGCGAACCTACAACCGCCGCGATTGGTCGATGCTGCCGCCGCAGGACACGACTTTGGTGCGTTTGCAGCGTCACGGAGTACGCGTTGTGGGTGTAGGCAAGATCGAGGACATCTTCGCAGGCGTGGGCATTGATGAGAGCTTGCACACCGAAGGCAATCGCGACGGCATGCGAGTCACTCTTGAGGTCGCGCAGCGCTTGGAGCACGGCTTTGTGTTCGTCAATCTTGTCGACTTTGACATGCTCTATGGCCACCGCCGTGACGCGCGTGGCTATCGCAAAGCCTTGGAAGAGTTCGACGCGGATTGGATGCCGTTCCAGCAGGCCTTGCGGCCCGATGACTTGGTGATCTTGACTGCCGATCACGGCAACGATCCCACCAAGATGGAGACCACAGACCACACGCGTGAGTACATCCCGATTCTGGTAGCAGGGACGCGTGTGCGAGGCGGCACGAATCTGGGTACGCGCATGACCTTTGCCGACATCGGAGCCACGGTGGAAGAGGCGTTCGGCCTCCCGCCGGCGCCGGTGGGCACTTCGTTCCTGCGCGAGGCGTGTCATGCAACTGCGTGACCTAACGACAAGTAAACGCGACGGCATTGCGCTGACCCCCGAGCAGATTCGCTGGTTCTTAGGCGCGTATACGCGTGGCGAGTTAGCGGACTACCACGCAGCAGGATTGCTCGGCACCATCTTTGTGCGCGGTCTGGACGAGGGCGAGTTGTCCGTGTGGACACGCGCGATGCTGGAGTCGGGCACGCGCCTTGACTTGTCGCGCATCGAGAAACCTGTAGTCGACAAACACTCCACAGGTGGTGTGGGCGACAAGGTGTCATTGCCTCTTGCGCCTGCTTTGGCGGCCTGTGGCGTTGCGGTGCCAATGATCTCTGGCCGCGGTCTGGGACACACCGGCGGCACACTCGACAAGCTTGAGGCCATTCCAGGCTTCGTTACGCGCCTGTCGGAGGACGAACTCGTCCGCACCATTGATCAATGCGGTCTAGTGTTCGCGGGACAGACCGATCAACTGGTCCCAGCGGACAAGAAGCTGTACGCCTTGCGCGATGCAACGGGCTTGGTCGAGAGCATTCCGCTGATCGCCTCGTCCATCATGAGCAAGAAGCTCGCCGAGGATCTCGACGCGCTGGTGCTCGATGTCAAGTTTGGTAGCGGGTCCTTCTTGCAGCGCATGGAGGATGTGGACCGCTTGGCGCAGACAATGCTGCACATCGCGCGTTCGTTTGACCTCAAGTGCAGCCTCGTGATCACCGCCATGGATCGACCGCTGGGTCGCGCCGTGGGACACAGCTTGGAGGTGATCGAGTCGGTCGAGACGCTGTCAGGTGACGGTCCGCCTGATGTGCGCGAACTGGTCTTGGTCCAAGGAGCCGAACTGTTAGAGCTGGTGGGCATTGCCGCCACCATTGAGGAAGGCCGTCAACGCATCGCTCAGGTGTTGGACAACGGGCATGCGCGCACGCTGTTTGAAGTGGTGGTGCGCGCGCAAGGAGGCGATCCAGCCTTTGTGCGTCAGCCGAGTCGCTTGGGCAGTGCTCCGTGTGTAGATCCCTTCCGTGCGCCGCAGACCGGCTGCTTGGGCTTTGGCGATGTGCGTCGTGTGGGCTTGGCTGTCGCCGCGTTGGGCGGAGGCCGCGTGCATGTAACCGATGTCATCGATCCGCATGTGGGTTTGGTGTGGCACAAGCAGGCCGGTGAAGAGGTTCGTGCTGGCGAAACCTTGTGCGAAATCCATCACCGCAACGGCAAAGGCTTGGCCGAGTGTCAGGCGCACCTGACAGCAGCACTGAGCTACGATGCACCTGTTGCTCCGTTAGTACGGTGTAGCCTGCGCGTCTAACGGGTACGATTCCTGCGCATGGACCAAGGAACACTGGTGGTGGTGC
Organism: Planctomycetota bacterium; assembly: GCA_044378375.1. Lineage (GTDB taxonomy): Bacteria > Planctomycetota > UBA1135 > UBA1135 > SXXH01. The sequence continues at coordinate 4,822 of JBILXQ010000032.1, read as the reverse complement.
TGCGCGCCCTACTCGGCATCGGCTTCTTCGTAGGCGTAGCGTGGCTGCTCTCCAGCGATCGCACGCGCTTCCAAGGCCGAGCCGTCGTGGGCGGCATTGCGCTGCAGTTTCTGATCGCCTTCGTGGTGTTGGAAACCGCGGTAGGCACCAGCGTGTTTCAGTCCATTTCGGACTTCGTCGGCAAGCTGATCTCCCTTGCTGTGCCCGGTGCACAGCAAGTCTTCGGCTCCCTAGCTGATCCCGCCGGTCCCACGGGCTTTGTCTTTGCCTTCGCAGGCACGGGCCTCGTGCTGATCATCTTCATCTCAGCGCTCTTCAGCATCCTGTACCACATCGGCATCATGCAGGTGCTTGTGTGGCTACTTGCCAAGGTCATGAGCGCTACCTTGCGCATCTCAGGCAGCGAAGCGATGGCGGCCACGGCCAACATCTTCATGGGTCAGACAGAAGCGCCCATGGTCATCAAGCCCTATGTGGCCGGCATGACGAAGAGCGAGCTGAACGCCCTGATGACCGGTGGATTCGCCACCATCGCCGGTTCGGTGATGGCGGTCTACATGCAGATCCTCGGCCCCGAGTACGCCAGCAACATCATCACAGCCTCGGTGATGTCCGCTCCCGCGAGCTTCACCATCGCGAAGTTGATCGTGCCCGAGACGGAGGTCAGCGCGACCGCAGGCGGCGTGCAGCTGCGTATGGATCGGCAAGCCACAAATGTGATCGAAGCCGCGACCAACGGTGCACTCGATGGCTTGCGACTGTGGCTGAATGTGATCGCGATGCTGATCGCCTTCATCGCGTTGGTGAATGTGGTCAATTGGCCGCTAGGGGCTATGAGTGAGGGCCTTTCCTTGGCCACCATCTTTGGCTGGGTCTTCGCGCCTGTGGCTTGGTTGATGGGCGTGCAGGGTTGGCACGACTGTCAAATGTTTGGGACATTGCTTGGGACGCAAGTTTCCATCAATGAGTTCGTCGGCTACCAGACGCTGCAGCAATTGCAGCCCAGCTTTGAGCATGAACGCTCGATCAAGATGGCTATCTACGCTTTGTGTGGCTTTGCCAACTTTGCGTCGATCGGCATCCAGATCGGAGGGATCTCGGCGATCGCTCCGGAACGCAAGGCGGACCTAGCCAAGCTCGCGTTCAAGGCGATGATTGGCGGCGCGCTGGCGTGCTGGATGACCGCAACTGTCGCCGGGGTCTTCCTATGAGCTTGCCGCGTTTGATGGAAGCGCTGCGCAGCCACGGTGTCGCGGAGTGCGAACTGGCCATCGTGCTAGGCAGTGGGCTAGGCGTGCTCGTCGAGCGAGTGCGCGACGCACGCAGCATTGCCTATGCCGATCTAGATGGCATGCCCAAGTCCAGCGTGCCAGGTCATGCGTGCAAGCTGGTCATCGGTACGCTGGGTCGCAAGCGCGTGGTGCTGCAACAAGGTCGCGTGCACCTGTACGAGGGCTTTGCGGTCGAGGAAGTCACGCGTGCCGTGCGTGCCTTTGCCGAGCTGGGCGTGCCGGAACTTGTCCTCACCAATGCTGCAGGTTCGCTGCGCTTGGACGCGCCGCCGGGCACCTTGATGCGCATCACCGACCATCTTGATTTGCAGGGCAAGGCGCGTCTGCCCCGCGCTCAAGCGCAGTATGGAACTCCTTGGGATACAGCCCTTGGCTCAGAGCTGGATGCAGCCGCGCGTCAAGTAAACCAGACAGTCCCTCAAGGCGTGTACGCAGCGTTGCTCGGTCCGTCCTACGAAACACCGGCCGAGATCCGCATGCTGCGCAAGCTCGGGGCTGATGCTGTAGGCATGAGCACTGTGGCCGAGGCCATCGCTGCACACGCCGCAGGAATGCGCGTGTGTGGTGTGTCATGCCTGACTAACTACGCCGCGGGCATCACTGAGAGTGTTCCCAACCATGAAGAGGTTGTTGAGGAGGGCCGCAAGGCCTCGCAACGCTTCTGCGACTTGCTCGAAACCTTTGCTAATCGCGGTAGCCAGGCTTGAAGGCGTGTGCGGACTGACGGGCGCAGATCCAGACGCTAGTATGTGCGCGTGCAGTCCCAAGACCTCTCCGGCAGTCAGCTAGCCCAACTCGTGCGCCGCGTCGTCGGCCGCGTGATGGGCACACAGGTGACCGAGGTTCCGCGCGAGCGGCCTGCTGGCGTGCATGTGGCAGTGGACACGCCGCGCCCGGCCGAAGACCGCGTCGAGATGGCACGCGTGCGCGGCAGCGAGCTGATTACGGTGGATGATCTGGCGCACCTCGCCCGTGGCGGTGAGCTGGTCTTGCGACCTGGAGCAGTGGTGACGCCGCTGGCTGAGGATGCTGCCCGTGAACGCGGCATTCGCTTGGTCGAGCGCGCCACTGTCAAGGATACTGGACGCTTGCGCATCGCTGTTGGCTCCGATCACGGCGGTTTCCGTACAAAGTCCGTCGTCCTCGACGAGCTCCGTCGCCTCGGTCATGTCGCTTTCGATCTCGGTACGCGCGACGAGAACGCCGTTGACTACCCGGACTACGCTGCTGCGGTGGGTGAAGCGGTGGCCAGCGGCCAGGCAGATCTAGGTATCGCCCTCGACGGAGCTGGCATCGGCAGCGCCATCGCCGCCAACAAGCTGGCCGGCATTCGTGCCGCCACTTGCTGGGACGCGCAAAGCGCCGCCAACGCGCGAGAGCACAACCACGCCAATGTTCTGTGTCTCGGCGCAAAGATGCTGCCCGAGTCAAAACTTCTTGACGCCGTGCGGACCTTCCTCTCCACAGCACCGGGCGGCGACCGCCACGCCAAACGCGTCGCGAAGATCACTGCACTCGACCAGCGCCGCCGCTAAAGTGCGTTTCCCTGGTGGGCAGCCTCACTCCATGCGGAAGCGTAGGCGTTCGGCTTTCTCGCCTACTTTGCCCGTAGACATGTCGAAGTCGATCAGTTGCACACGAAAGTAAACCGAGCGCGAACCATCCGCATGCTCGTCTAGGAACCAGCGTCCGTCCCAAGCGAGAGGTGACGGTAGAGGGGCGCTGGCCTTGAGGCCCGACACCTTGCGTCTGTGGCCGTTGGTGCGGTCCGCAGGAGCGGCGACGGCCAAGTAGTCGATCGTGCGTCCGTGCGCCTGCATCCAACGCGCTACATCCAGCGCTGTGGGCAGACGCTCGGCGGTCACGCCGTTCAGATCGGCATAGTCCGCCGCAGAAGCGCCGACATACAAGACCTTCGTGGTGCCCAAGCGCACAAGCTCGGCACGCACAGGTTCCGCCAGAGTCGCGGCGCTGGTGTACAGCAACGGTGCCCTCTCCCGCGCGGCGAGGACTGTGGCGACGAGCGCGCCTGAGTAGTCGTTGCTCGAGCACACGACGACCGATTGGCTGCGCGTGAAGAACCGCTTGGACAACGCGCACGCCGTGGAGTCGGCATCGGTCTCAGCTAGGACCACCACGCTCTCGGGTGTGCGTCGTGCGAGGAAGTCCTGTGCCTCTGGCCTCAGCGCACCATCAGCAGCGCTTGCGATCACCAGCGGCACACCATCGTTTGCTTTGTGCGACGCCGCTACAGCCGCAAGGAAGGCAAAGTCTTGCCACGCTGCCTCCTGAGGCAACGCGACGATCACGGCTGTGCCTGAGGGCCGCGCTTCGCCCATGGCCGACCGCACGAAAGCAGGAGCATCACTGGACGCGATCGTGGCCGCGGCGACAATGGCAGCCAACATGCGGGGGCGTGTCATGGCAAGGCCATCCTAACGCACGCGCCGTATGTGTAAGAGGAATTTGACGCCATGAAGATGTACGCACTGACGCTGCTCGTCACAGGTCTAGGCTCCTGTGCCAGCCAAGGTCTTGAAGACAAGCTCCATTCAGCACGCTGGATTGACCTGACTCATTCCTTCAACGAAGACACGATCTACTGGCCGAACAATCCGTTTGGCTTTGAGCTGAATGTGCAGTTCCAAGGCCAAACCCCCGGAGGCTGGTACTACAGCTCCAACTCGTTGCGTGCGCCCGAGCACGGTGGTACGCACCTCGACGCACCCGTGCATTTTCACGAAGGCGGGCACGCCACCGATCAGGTTCCTCTTGAGCAACTCGTCGGTGTAGGCTGCGTCATCGATGTAAGCGAACGCGTCGGCGAGAACGCCGACTACCTCGTGTCGGTTGCCGATGTGCAGGCGTGGGAGCTGCGTCATGGCCGCATTCCTGACGGCGCGATTGTGTTGTTGCGAACCGGTTGGGATCGCTACTACGACGACCGTGTCAAGTGTTTAGGTACACCCAAGAAGGGCAACGAAGCCATTCCCGAGCTGCACTTCCCCGGCATCGATCCGCAGCTTGCGCAGTGGCTCGCCAGCGAGCGACGCCCCAAAGCCGTTGGCTTGGATACGCCGAGCGTGGACTACGGTCAAAGCACCGACTTCCAAACACACCGCATCTTGGCGGCGCATGCGATCTGTGGCTTCGAGAATGTCGCCAACCTCAGCCAGCTCCCCGCCCGCGGAGCGTACATCATGGCCTTGCCCATGAAGATCGCCGGCGGAACAGGTGGCCCGTTGCGCATCATCGCTGCGCTGTCGAAGTGACTAGGCGCGCAAAGCGCCAGCGGTGCGCTCGTATTCGCTAAACGAAATGATGCGTTCGGAGTCTGGGTCCCACAGGATACAGCTCACTGCGGCTGGCACCTGAGCTAGGGTAATCCTCGGCACATCAACGAACATATCTGCGTTCGCTCGATGGCACTCCACCAGACGATAGTTGGGAATCGATGACGACAAGTGATGCACATGGTGGTAGCCGATGTTGGCTGTACACCAGTTCATCCAGCCTGGCAGGACGAGGAA
>JBILXQ010000320.1:0-3838 GCA_044378375.1 Planctomycetota bacterium | reverse complement strand
ATTGGTGTGGACGGTGCTGAACACCAAGTGGCCCGTGAGTGCAGCGCGGATGGCGACCTCGGCCGTTTCGAGGTCGCGAATCTCACCAACCATCATCACGTCAGGGTCTTGGCGCAAGAAGGAGCGTAAGCCAGCCGCGAAGGTCAGGCCCTTCTTGGCATTCACCTGCACCTGCGAGACACCAGGCAGCGAGTATTCAACCGGGTCCTCGATGGTCAACACGTTCTTCTCTGTCGTGTCGACCTCGGCCATGGCGGCGTAGAGCGTAGTTGTCTTACCCGAACCCGTCGGCCCCGTCACCAAGGTGATGCCGTGCGAGTAGTTGCTGTACTCGCGCATCATCTCGAGGTTGCGCGGCGCCAAGCCGATCTCGTCGAGGTGGAACACCTTCGTCGTCTTGTCGAGCAAACGCATGACGATGCGCTCACCCTGCGAAGTCGGCACCGAGCTGATACGCACGTCGACTTCGCCATCGCCAATCTTGATGGTGGCACGACCGTCCTGCGGCAAACGCCGCTCGGCAATGTCCATCTTGCCCATGACCTTGACGCGGCTGATGATCGCATCCAGCGCTTTGCGCGGAATGGGATCCATGTCGTAGAGGATGCCGTCGATGCGGAAGCGCACCTGCATCCGGTCGGGGTACGGGTGGAAGTGCACGTCCGACGCGCGCATCTTCAAAGCCTGGAACAGGATGGTGTTGACGAGCTTGATGATGGGGGCCTTGTTGGCCACATCGAGCACGTCTTCGCCTTCGTCAATCTGATCGGCAAGCCCCGCGATATTGCCATCCTCGGCCACATCCGCGAGTGCCTCATCCACGCCGTCGGCCTTGTGCCGGTACGCGCGCCCCAAGAGCGTCGTGATCTCCAGTCGCGGCGCCAACACTGGATCGACTTCGCAGCCCATCATGGCCGCGAGGTCATCCATAGGATGCGCTTCTAGCGGTGCACAGGTCGCGACCTGCACCACACCATCGGTCTCGGCGACAGCCACCAAGTTGTAGTTGCGCGCGAATTGGACCGGCACCTTGGCCACGAACGACTGCGGCACCGCGATGCCATCCAAGCTCGCGCGGAACTCGTAGCCCAAATGCTTGGCGTAGACGCGCAAAACCGCCGGCTCATCCAGCAAGCCCTTGGCCAGGAGCACCTTGTCCATCGAGTCGCCCGTCGCCGCGCTCACGCGGCGACAGTCCTCGATCTTCTCGCGGGTAAGACCAGCTTCGATAAGCAGGTCCGCGAGACTGCGGCCTTTGGCGCGTCCCGCTGTCAGCGCGGCGTCACTCACGGCTTCTTCTCTTCGGGCTTGGCGTCTTGAGGCTTGGCGTTCTGCGCCTTCGAATCGAGCATTTCTTCGACCTTCACAGCGTCGAGGCCCACCGATTCACCCTTGACCTCGCCGCGTGAAGGGCCGCGGTACAACGGCACTTCGAAGCCACGCAAGTCGACGCCTTCTTCCTTCTGGCCGAAGCTCGGATCCACCAAGCGAATGCGGTCCGCGCCGATCGCATCCGCCGCACCCATCTTGCGCTCGAAGCTGTACTTCGCGAGGTCCGCGAAGTCACGGTCGCGCATGATGTGCGGTGTGACGAAGAAGTAGAGCGTGGTCTTGCTCTGGCTGTCTTCCGTGTCGGAGAAGAGGTACCCCAAGACCGGGATGTCGCCGATCCAGGGCAACGAGCGCCGCGTGCGGCCCTTGTTGTCGGTGATGATGCCACCAATCACCATGGTGTCGCCGTCCGGCACATTGACGACGGTGTTCAACTTGCGGGTGAGCTTCGGCGGGGGAATCGCGCCATTCACAGCACCCACGAAGGTGGAGACCTCAAGGTTGATGTTGAGGCGCAGGTAGCGGCTGGCGCTAATCGTCGGCGAGATGTCGAGCGTGATACCGGCCTCGACGTACTCGCGGAAGTTCTCTTGCGTTTGGCCGCTGACACCACCGGTGGCGGTGATCTGCGTCGTCGGCTGTGCATCCTTCGACTCAACCTGAGCGCTGCCGTTGTTGTTGACCAACACTGAGGGCACGTTCAACACGTTCGTGTCGCGACGCTCTTGCAGCGCACTGATCAGCACGGGCAGAGAGAAGTCATCACCTTGCAAGATGCCCGCTGTCAGGCCGGTCGTGATGTTCGGCACCTTGACATCGGGGATACCGTCGCCGTCGGTGTCGTCGTAGGTGGCCAAACCAAAGTTCGACACACCGAACTCGCCGCCGCCGTCGCCCGCGATTTCAGCCAGGCCCAGTTCCACAGCCAAGTTCAAGCTGTCTTGCCCCGTCAACTCGACCAGTGCGGTCTCAATCAGCACTTGGTCTTGGCGCTCGTCCAAGCGCTGGATCAGCTCGAGCACTTCTTGGTACTTCGAGCGGCTTGCGGCAATGAGCAAGGAGTTGGTGGTCTTGTCGGCCACGACAACCACTTCACCCGAACGAGAAGCCGTCGCGCCGGCCGCTTGCGCTTGTCCTTGTGCGCCACGCGCAGCACCAGGAGTCACGCGGCTTGCATCACGAATGAACTCATCCAGCGTCTCCGCCAACTCTTCCGCATCCACATTGTTGAGGTTGTAGATGTGATAGGTGCGTTCGCCCTGGATCACTTCCGTGTCGAGCTTTGCGATCAAGTCCTTGATGCGCGGCATGTCCTCCGGCATCGCCATCACGAGCAGCGAGTTGGTCCGTGCGTCGACCATGATCTTGCTCTCGGTCTGGCCTTGTTGCAGTTGGCCTGTGACGCCTTGCGCAGCCTGCTGCTGCGTGCGCGCTTGCGCCGCGCGACGGCTGGATTCCAGCAGCTCGGTGATCGTGTCCGCGAGCTCTTCAGCTGCGGCGAACTCGAGCGGCACCACTTCAAACTCAGGCACCACCAACTGCGTGTCGCGGCTAGCCTCATCAATGAAGCGCAACATCTTCACTGTCGAGGCCACCTGAGAACCGAAGCCCATGATCACGACACTGTTGGTCGTGCCGACGGGGATCAGCTGCTGCGTGTTCTGGTCCGGGAACAACGGGCGCATCGAGTTCGACAGGTTGCGCACATCCGTGTTCGGAAGGTCAATCACCGTCGTGATCAGCACGGCCGGTTGATCAGCGTACTTGTCGAGCTCATCCGGCGTGACATACACCGCGTTCTGACGCGCCTGTGTACGGTTGTTGCCTTGGATGTTCTGGATCAAGACGACGGCGAGGTGCTCCGGTCCAACCCGGCTGCACACGAAGTCGTTCATGATCATCATGATCTGGAAGAATGAATAGAACTCGCCCTTCGGGATGCGCTTGCTGCCGTACATGCGCAGCGGTGTCTTCGACAGCGCTGCCGCGGTCTCTTGCACGTAGGTGAAGTTCGTGCCCGTCGCGACCTGACAGATCTTGACGAACTTCTCGAGGGTCAACCCCTCGTTCGTTTCATCGAAATTGAGGATGTAGAAGTCGCCGGTATCCTGAATCGGGGGCGGGCCACCCTGCGGCGTCGTAGCACCGGGCGCCGAAGCGTTGGGCGCTTGCGCGTAGGAGATGCCGGGGATGGCCAGCGCGAGGGCGAGCAGCGCTCTCTGGGATGCGATCATGGAGGTCGGCGTGGGCGTGAGTAGGCGGGTCAGGCGTGGGGTACACGCTAGGCCGCTGGAGCTCTTCAGAAAGGTATCCCCTTGATCAATCGTCACTTAGGCGACCGAACAAGAGGGTGTTCGAGGCACTCTAGGTGAGCCCATCACCGGAGTCAAACCACGAAATCCACCTTGTCCGAAGCCGGTGCAGACCGTCTTGGGAGCCACTTGGACGATCGCCTGCGCCTTCTCTTCCCGGCGGTCACTTCGCGCGGCTCCCGCCCGTGTAGGTG
>JBILXQ010000318.1:0-3884 GCA_044378375.1 Planctomycetota bacterium | reverse complement strand
CGCGTAGGCCTACCGGCTCAATGTCGGCGATGCCTTCATGCTCGAGCCAGTCGTAGACCGTCTCCAGCGGCGTGGCGAGCCCCATGTGCGGCACCACGGTCGGACGCACTGAGCCATGCGTGTAGATCTTGGTGAAGATGCCCACCAACTCGCGCGTGCGGCCGTTGTACACGCCTCCGCCTGAGTTGCCGATGTAGGTGGGCGCGCTGATCATCCAGTAGCGCAGCCCATCGACATGATGGTGCGTATCCGAAAGCGTTCCTGCGGTCGGGATAGGATCGTTGCCCAAGGGGCAACCCACGGCCCACACCGGCTCGAACACTTGTGCGTGACGCAGCGTCTCGCGTGAGGCCAGACGCGCACCATGCGGCAGCGCCGTCGTCGTTTCTAGCGCTAGCAAGGCCACATCGAGATCCGCCTCCTTCTTCACAAGGCGTGCGGTGTGCGGTTGGATCGACCCATCACGCGCATACAGCGTCACCGGCACGATGGTCTCGCCTGTGTCGGGATCTGCGCTCAGATCACGGATCACATGCCACGCCGTCAACACATGCGTGGTCCAGCTGCCGTCCGCGTTGGCGCGTGAACGCAGCAACACACCCGAGCCTACCGACTCTTCCCCTGACACCTGGACCGTAGGTCCCAGCAGGTCGTTCCACAGTTCGTCGGTGCCTGTTTCGCGCGGGATAGCCTGTTCCAGCCGCGCCAGTTGTGCTTGCGTTGCACGCGCATTGTCCGCGTGCGTGCGCATCCAGTCGTCCAGTTGCAGACGGCTGTTGCTCAGGTCTCCAGCCAAGGGCGCGACATGCGCCTCGATCGCTCGCGGTAGGTCGTCAACTAAGCGCGCGTTGTGCTTCTGCTCTGCGACCAGCTCGCTTTCCGTGCGCCGCAGCTCGGCTTCCAAGGTGCACAAGCGGCTCTCGATCTCCATCCTGTTCGCACCGGCTGCTGTGGCTGCACGCAACTGGGCGATGGCCTCCTGCGAGCGCACGCGCAGTGCCTCCAGCTCTGCTTGCAACGCTTGTACTTCGGCGGGCGATGCGTGGCGCATCGTCTCCAGTTCCGCAAGCCGACCGCGCAGGGTCTCTTGCCGAGTCAGCAGCACGCTCACCGCCGTGAGCAGCACGCCCAACACCACTGCCTGCTTGTACATGGAGACCTAGCCCGTGCGGGGGATATGCGTCCTGCCCGGACGCCCGCGACCCCTTTGTCTTCGTCGGCGGCAGGGCCGAGCGATAAGTCAAAGCAAGGAAATCGCAAATGACACAATGCGAAATCCTTTCCGCCTGCGGCTGTGCCCTCAGGGCAGCAGTTCGACCTTCACGATCCGGTCGCCCACCTCGATGCGTTGCAGGACCTCGAGGCCTTTGGTGACGGTCCCAAAGTTGGTGTAGCGCCCATCCAGATGCGGTGTCTCGCGCAGTGTAAAGAACACCTGACAGCCGCCGGAGTCAGGATCCGCATTGCGCGGCATCCCCAAGGAGCCCGTCACAAAAGGCCGCGGCGTGAACTCGGCGCGCAAAGCACCCCCGTCCCACGCAGCACCTCCATTGCCATCACCGCGTGGATCTCCGCCTTGCACGACAAAGTCCGGCACCACACGGTGGAACAGCAAATCCGCATAGGTGCCCTTGATCACATGCAGGGCAAAGTTGTGCACATGCAATGGTGTTTCCGCTCCGTACAGCTCCACCTCTACTTGGCCGCGTGTCGTGGTGATGCGCGCTCCTTTCGGCTGGTTCAGCGCGCCGGGCATACCACGCCACACCTCGCGTTCCGTCCGCGCTACAGGCTCCTTGCGGAACTCCGTGCGCAAGAGCTGGGTAGCCGCTTGGGCCACATAGTCGTTCGGATGCTGCGACAGCTCTAGCGCCAAGCGTGCGTCACGCAGACGCCGCGCGATCTCGACGGCGACTTGAGCCACCTCGGCGCCAATGCCGCTGGTCTGTGTGCGCACAGCAGCCAAGATCCTCGGCGCCATCTCTGCCGTGGCTAGCGTGCCGAGTGCATTCATCGCGGCCAAACGCACACCATCATCGTTGCTATCCAGCCTGCGCAGAGCAGCGTCCCGTGCAGCGGGTACATCCCACGTACCCAAAAGCTCTGTGGCCGTCGTCGCCACCCGCAGGTGCGGATCGCGTGACAACTCGTCCAGCAACGGCACGCCACGCTCCGGACCAAGGTGCACGGCGGCGCGTGCTACCGCTGCACGTACGATCGGGTCCTTGTCCAAGCGCGCCAAGTCCAGCTGCGGCGCGGCCTCAGCACCAAGTGCCTTGGCGAGAGCTTCTAGGCGTGCGCCCCGTACATTGGGTGAGTCGTCCAAGCGTGCGCGCTCGAGCGCGTTGAATACACCTGTAAGGGAAGCATCCAAAGCACCGAGCGCACCCAAGGCTTCGATGGCGCACAGACGAGTAGACGTGGAGCTTGCTGTTGCTGCTTGGGCCAAGTCTGCCCAGAGCTCGGGTTCGGGCGTAGTTCGCAAGGCCAGCGCGGCTTCCTGCGCCACGCGCGCATCGGTGTCGCGCAAGCCGCGTCTCAAGGCTTCGGCACGCTCTGTAAGGAGTGTCTCGGTGTCCTGTGGGCGCTGCGCCAAGCCCTGGAAGGCAAAGATGCGCACACGCACATCAGGCGAGCGTGTTGCGCGCACGCAGAGATCCTGCAGGCTTGAGAGTTTTAAGCGTGCGTGTGTCGACAGCACACGCCACAGCAGTTCGGTGTCGTCCACGCTGACTTGCTGTGCACGTTGGCTGAAAGCTTGCACGAATTCGGTGTAGTGCTCGGCGCGCTTGTCCCATCGGCCTGCGCCCAAGGCTGCTTCCCAGCGCACTCGCGCATCCGGATCATCCAGAGCTTGCAGTACCGCGACATAGGCTCGCCTGTCCGACGTTTTTGACAACGCCTCGATCGCGCGTGCACGCACGGAGGCCTCGGGGTCGCTGGCTAGCTTGCATGCAGCCGTCGTTTGTGCATGCAAGCCCAAGGCAAAGGCCGCCTCGGCGCGTACACGCGGTTCGGCATCGCCTGCCGCAACAGTCAGAGCCTCCACCACGCGCGAGGGAGCCTCGTGCCCCGCCATTCGCCCCAAAGCACGCACAGCCAAGACACGCACCTTCAGCGAGCCACGTGTGGCCAAGGCTCCCAATAAGCCATCGCCATCCACACGCGCTGCCTCACAGCGCGCGATGCTCTGCGCTGCCTCCGCAGGCGTTGCCGTGACGAACTGTGCGTACGGGCTCGTGTTCGGCGCGCTCGCACACGCCCCGCACAGCCCCAGCAGTACACTCCCGACCAGAGACTTGCGAACGGTTTGGTGCATGAGTTGCGCGTACAGTACGGATTGGCGCACAAGTTCACAGTAGGGACAGGGGGCGCGGCTACAATACACCGCTGGCATAGGCACACCCATGGCAATCGCATCCATCCCCGAAGTGCTGGCTGACCTCAAGGCCGGCAAGATGATCATCCTCGTTGATGACCCCGGTCGTGAAAACGAGGGTGATCTGGCGATGCTTGCCGAGTACTGCACGCCGGAGGCGATCAACTTCATGGCACGCGAAGGCCGTGGGTTGATCTGCATGCCGCTGTCGAGCGAGATCTGCGACACGCTCGAGCTGCAGCCGCAAGTGCCGACGAACACGAACAAGATGGGTACCGGCTTCACGGTCTCCATCGAGGCCGCCAGCGGTGTGACGACCGGCATCAGCGCCAAGGATCGTGCCCACACCATTCGCGTCGCGGCCGCACCCGGTGCCAAGGCCGCGGATCTTGCGCGTCCTGGTCACGTCTTCCCGTTGCGCGCCCGCGAAGGTGGTGTGTTGGTGCGCGGTGGTCAAACCGAAGGCATTGTCGATCTCGCCATGTTGTGCGGCGCACGCCCCGCG
>JBILXQ010000319.1:0-3884 GCA_044378375.1 Planctomycetota bacterium | reverse complement strand
AGATTGGCCAGGTGGCGCACCGAAGGAGCCCCAGCACGATCATGACGAAGCAGCTCTTCTAGCTCGGCCTTCAACGCCGGTTCGTCCAGCTGCGCGAGGAAGTGCTGCAGGTCGATGGCGGATAGATCCCGCGCGGCATGAAAGAGCTCTTCAAGGCGCGCAAAGCGCGCCAGCGGATCCATGGAAGGAGGCACACCCCCATCCACAGAATTAGCCCTCGCCGCCCTTGGCGAATTCCAAGTGAAACTGCGTGGGCACGCAAACTCTGGGGGTCAAGGATCTAGCTCCTTGGCCAACCAAGCCCTCGCCATGCGCCAATCGGACTCGATCGTGCTCAAGGATAGGCCTAAGGACTCGGCCACTTCCGTGTTGGCCATGCCTCCAAAAACCTTGGCCTCGACGACCTTGGCCTTGCGTGCATCCAGCGTTTCGAGTTTGCGTAAAGCCGCGTCGACATCGAGCACCCTGTCGAGATCAATCGCGCCGGCCTCAAGGAGCTCGCCTTGATCGACCTGTACGCGCGCTTGGCCACCGCCGCGCTTGGTTGTGGCCCGCGCCTCAGCGTGATTGATGAGAATTTGGCGCATGGCAGTGGCTGCCACGGCTAGAAACCGCGCTCGATCCTGCAAGATCGCCGAATCAGCCCGAGCGAGCCGCAAGAAAGCCTCGTTGATCAGTGCGGTGGGCTGCAGAGTGTGGCTGGCTTTTTGACCACGCATGTAGGCGCGGGCGAGGGTTTGCAGCTCGCCGTAGGCGGCAGACATGAGGAGGGACAAGTCATCCACGGCAGATGGTTGATTGTGGAGGTGAGGGGTGTTTCTGCACAGGTAGAAATCCCCCAATCGATACTGGCCCCTGTGAGTGTGCACGACCTCACAGGGCGCCGGCGGGGCTGCAGCTGAAACGCGCAGGAATTGCGGCCCTATCTGAGGGTCGAAGGAATCGCACCCTTCGACCAGGCCGAGGCCTGGTAGCGAAGTCGCCGCTGTCGGCACCGCAAACCTCGGCCGAATCGCGGTCGCCCACGAAGTTGCTTGTGGGGCGTGCACAGCGAAACGGGCCAGTATCACTTGCTTCCGTTTCTCCAATCCTCTATCCCTCGTCTCTGAGATGGAACCGGCGAGATGGAACCTGTAGGCGACATCGACGAACTCGCACTGGTGCGTGAGCTACGCTCGCGCCACAACACCGCCGTCGCCACCTTCCTCGAACGCTATCGTCCCCTGCTCCTGCACTGCATCGGCAACTTCGAGCAGGACCACAGCACGCGCGACGATCTGTTCCAGGATGTGGTCCTCTACATTTTCGACCGTCTTGACGCCAACGCCTACGATCCCGCAAAGGGCAGCCTCGGCACTTGGCTGTATCGCGTGGCGTGGTGCAGGGTCGTGGACCTCAAGCGCAGGGACGGCGGCCGGCGCACGCCGCGCTTGACGATGGTGGGTGATCAGCTGCCGGAGCGTGTGGATGCCAGCCCGACGCCGGGCGAAGCGGCGAGCACGGACGAAATTGGTCAGCTGGTGCGCCGCGGTCTGGCGCATCTGGATGGAGAGGAGCGCAGCCTGTTGGTGTTGCGCTTCGTCGATGGGCGCACGATGGAAGACATCGCGGCTGCGCTCGGGATCTCTTTGGAACAGGCCAAGTACCGCGTGAAGCGCGCCTCGGCGGCGCTGCGGCGCGTGCTGGTTCACGACTACTCCTTCGAGGATGCGGCGCTATGAGCGAGGCTGGTTTTTCACCTTTTTCGCCCCCGGCAAAGCCCCTAGCTACGGAATCTGGGCGACCCATGAAGCAGGACAACGAATCGCTCCGCTTCGGGCCGCAAGAGCTCCCGACGACCGACGCTGCGCGTACTGCCCCCCAGCAGTCCCCCCACGCGCATCAGCGAGACCCCCACACCCTGCGTCGGGAGCACTTGGACGCCGCCGATAGTTGGCTGCGCGAGCAAGCTCGTGCCGCCGGCGCGCCCTCGGAGTGCCCCACCCCCGAGGAGTTGTACGAGTTCGGCGGCGGGCCCGGAGCGGGGCAATTCGACCCCGCGTTGACCTCAGCGCGCCGCGCGGAGATTGACCGCCATTTGGCGGCCTGCGCCGAGTGCGACTCCTTTGTCGACACGCTCGCCAGCGTGCCGCCCTCGCCGTTGGTGCTGGTGCCGGCCAAGGCCGCTGCTCCCTCGCGGCGCGCGCCGCTGTGGTTGTTGACGGCCATGGCCGCGGGCTTGGTGTTCGTAGTCGGCATGGTGGCGACCAACACGGATCGCATGGCGAGCAGCGGTGCTTTCCCCGTGGTGGGCCAGTTGCGTGGGCAAGCAAGCACCGCGCTGGCGGCGCCGACGACCAAGGTGCTCGTCATTGACGCAGCGTTGGCCGAACGCTTCCCGGCTTTGGCGCAAGGCGTGCACCTGGAGTTGCGCAGCGCCGAGACCGCGACATCGTGGCGCTTCGATGTCCTCGAACTCAGCGCCGCAGCCGCGAGCAATGGCGAACGCCCGCTGTTCCAACAAGGTGGCGCAGAGACGACGTGCCGCTTCCGCTTGCACGAGCACGGACTGCACGCCGGATCTGTCTTTGCGTGGGAAGCGCGCGCTACGGAAGCCGGCCTCACCAAGTACTTGGGCCGTGCGACCGTCGATGTGGTGCGCGATGACGCGCTGACACAGCAGTTGCTAGCTGCGTCCAGTGAACTTGACGCGCTGCACCTCTTGCATGCCGGCGGCTGGCGCATGGAAGCACTAGCTTTGGCACGCGCTATGCCTCCGTCGGGGCCGCGCGATCGGTACCTAGAGGCGCTGTTGGCGCGCTGATATGCGACCCGCCTCGGCGTGTGTCGCGTGGTTGGCTGTGTGGGCGCCAGCTTGGGCGTCTGGCAACGACTGTGCACGCGAACTGCTCGACTTCCGAGCATTGCATCAGCAGCTGCGTCAAGCAGATTTGACAGAGTCCAACTGGCGCAATCTTGAGGCCCATGCGGAGGCGCTGGCGGCCTGCGGACAAGTCGAGGCGCGCGCGCTGGTAGCAGCCTGGGCTGCCTTGGACGCCGAAGGCCGCGCCACGCAGCGGCGCGTGCTGCACGAACTGTGGACGCGTTGGGAAGAGGTCCAGACCAGCACAGTCACGCCCGATGCGACGAGCCGCTTGTTGGCCGATCTGGCCTTAGCGTTGGATGCTGCACGCGCCAACCAGAACGCGTGGTTGCAGGCTGAACTGCTGCACTTGCGGTGTGCGGTGCATTTATCACAAGGAGATCCCGCACGCGCCAGTGCGGATGGAGAGGCTGCGAGTGCGCAGTACGCCCGCTTAGGCTTGAGCACGCAACGCCGACAGTTGCTGCCACTGTACGCAGAAGCACAACAAAACTTAGGCGCGGATGAGCGCGCGGCAGCCATGTGGCGCGAACTCACACCACAATCGCCGCACGAGCTAGATGCCGAGCCGGACGCTGGTCGACGCGCTGAGCTAGCGGAGCAAACCGCACGCGCGCTGTCAGCCTTGGTCGAGCTAGAGCTGCAGCAGGGCCGATTGTTGGATGCGCAGGATGTGCTGTGGGAGGGCCGTGAGTGGCTAGCGGCTTTGATGCGTCACGAGCACGAGCAGCGCACCGCGCGCACACCGTGGTGGTGGTTGCTGACGGACAGTGTGTGGCGCTTGCGCGCAGCACAGGTGTGGATCGAACTAGCGCACGATCGGGCGCAGGATGCGCTCGCTAGCCTGCAGAGCTTGGAAGCGTGGTGCGCTGAACTTGCGCATATTGCAGGCTCTGACGGCGCAGATGCACGCGCCGTCGAGTGCGTGCAACGCATTCTGCAGGATCGGCACGCCTTGCTAGGCGGCGCACTGCAGCGCATGGGGCGCTTGGACGAAGCGGCGCGCTGGTACGCCAACGCA
>JBILXQ010000031.1:0-14182 GCA_044378375.1 Planctomycetota bacterium | reverse complement strand
GCTCGAATCGTGCATCCGCTGCCACGAGCGCGCGCCGTTTGACGGGCTGTACGGACTCAGCCGTTCTGGAGTGCCCGGGCGATGACGATGCGCTGGATGTCGCTGGCGCCTTCGTAGATTTCAGTGATGCGCGCGTCGCGGAACAGGCGCTCGACATGGAAGTGGTCGGTGTAACCGGCGCCGCCGTGGATCTGGAGGCATTCGTCGGCGCAGAAGTTGGCGGTTTGCGAGGCGAAGAGCTTGGCCTCGGCGGCTTCGCGGGAGCAACGCTCGCCGCGATCGCGCAACCATGCGGCCTTCATCACAAGCAAGCGCGCGGCGTCGATGCGCGTGCTCATGTCGGCGAGCTTCCATTGCACGGCTTGGAACTCGCCGATGGGCTTGCCGAACTGCTCACGCTCTTTGGCGTACTTGACCGCCGCTTCCAAGCAGGCGCGTGCGATCCCGACTGCTTGCGCCGCGATGCCGATGCGGCCGCCGTCGAGCGTATCCATGGCGATGGGGAAGCCATCGTGGATGGGCCCGAGCAAGTTCTCCTTGGGCACACGCACATTCTCGAACACCACTTCGGTCGTCGAGGAGGCGCGCAAACCGCACTTTTTCTCGGCTTTTCCGATCGAAATGCCGGGCAGTTCGCGCGGCACAATCAGCGCCGAGACGCCCTTGGCACGCGTAGTGCTTGCATCCGTGCGCGCATAGACCAGGAACAAGCCCGCGTGCCCGCCATTGGTCACCCAAATCTTGGTGCCGTTGAGTACGAAGTGGTCACCGTCCAAACGAGCTGACACACGCAACGAAGCAGCGTCCGAGCCGGCGTTGGGCTCGGTCAAGCAGTAGCTGCCGATGCGCGCACCCGAGGCGAGATCCGGTAGGAAGCGCTGCTTCTGCTCGTCTGTCCCCCACTTGGCGAGGGGCGAGCACAGCAGCGAGTTGTGCACCGACAGCATCACGCCGGTGGCGGCGCAAGCGCGGTTGATCTCTTCGAGCACGATGGCGAGAGCGCGGTTGCCCATGCCGGCACCGCCGTAAGCTTCGGGGCAAGTCAGACCAAAGAGGCCCAACTCACGCGCCTTGTCGAGCACGAGCGGATCCATCGCCCCCGCGCGATCCATAGCGGTCGCACGCGGCAAGACCTCGTCCTCGGCATAGCCGCGGGCCATATCGCGCACAAGCGTCAGCGTTTCGTCGAGGGCGAAGTCCATCTCGGTTGTCTCCTGTCGCGTTTACTTGACGTTAGGTCTACTTGACACTCAGGCGTAGTCGTAGAAGCCCTTCTTGGACTTCTTGCCTAGGCGGCCTGCCGCCACATAGCGCCGCAGCAGCGGGCACGGACGATATTTGTCGTCTCCCAAGCCCTTGTGCAGGACCTCGAGGATGTCCAAACACACATCCAATCCGATCAGGTCAGCCAAGGCGAGCGGCCCCATCGGGTGATTCATGCCCAGCTTCATGACCGTGTCGATGCCTTCCTTCGTCGCGACGCCTTCCATCAGGCAGTAGATCGCTTCGTTGATCATCGGCATCAGCACGCGGTTGCTGACGAAGCCGGGATAGTCGTTGGCTTCCACCGGCGTCTTGTCGAGCGAGCTCGAGCATTCCACGATCGTCTTGGTCGTGGCATCCGAGGTCTCTTGGCCGCGGATGATCTCGACGAGCTTCATCAACGGCACCGGATTCATGAAGTGCATGCCGATGACGCGATCGGCGCGCTTGGTGACGGCCGCGATCTCGGTGATCGAGATGGAGCTGGTGTTCGAGGCCAAGATCGTGTGCGGCGGGCACTGCGCGTCAAGCTGCGCGAAGATCTTCTTCTTGAGGTCGGGGCGCTCACTGACGGCTTCGACGACCAGGTCCACATCGGTGATGTCTTCGACCTTGGTGCTCGTGCTCAAGCGCGCGCGCGACGCGGCTTGATGGTCGGCGGTGATCACGCCCTTCTCGGCCAGCTTGGCGAGCGACTTCTCGATCGCTGCCACACCTTTGGCGAGTCCTTCGGGATTGATGTCCACCAAGAGCACCTGCGCGCCGCACGAGGCGAAGACTTGCGCGATGCCATTGCCCATCGTGCCCGCGCCGATGACGGCGACCTTCTTGAGTGTGCTGTTGCCCATATCAGCAGGCCTCCACGGCTAGGCTGACGGCGTTGCCGCCGCCGAGGCACAGACTGGCCATGCCGGTGCGCTTGCCGCGCTGCTGCATGGCGTGCAGCAAGGTCACCAACACGCGTGCGCCCGAGGCTCCGATCGGGTGGCCGATCGCCACGGCGCCGCCGTTGACATTGACGGTCTCCTGGTCGAGTTCGAGCACCTTCGTCAACGCGCAAGCCGCGGCCGAGAAGGCTTCGTTGATCTCGTGCAGATCGAACTCCGTCGGACGCTTGCCGGCCTTGGCGGCGCAAGCTTTGATCGAGCGTTCCGGCGCCATCATGACCCATTCCGGCGCGCAACCGCCGGTGGCGTAGTGCGTGATCTTCGCCATGGGCTTGAGGCCCAGCGCTTTGGCCTTGGCGGCGCTCATCACCACCAATGCGGCGGCGCCGTCGTTGATCGACGAGGCGTTCGCTGCCGTCACGGAGCCGGTGCCGTCCGTCACGAAGGCCGGCTTGAGCTTGGCGATGCTGTCGGCGGTCGTGTCGCCGCGCACGCCTTCATCGGTGTCGAAGCGCAGCGGGTCACCTTTGCGCTGCGGGATCTCGATGGCGAAGATCTCGTCCTTGAACTTGCCGGCGGCTTGCGCAGCGCCGGCGCGTTGGTGCGAGCGCGCCGCGTACTCGTCCTGCATGCGGCGCGTGATGTCATGCTTCTTGGCCACGAGCTCGCCCGTGTTGCCCATGTGGAAGTCGTTGTAGACATCCCACAGACCGTCGCCGACCATCGAGTCGATCAACTTGCCGTGGCCCAAGCGCACACCGGCGCGCGCTTCGGGCAACAAGTACGGCGCATTGGTCATGCTTTCCATCCCGCCAGCCACCACGATCTCGGCGTCGCCCGCCTTGATGGCTTGCGCGGCGAGCATCACCGACTTGAGGCCCGAACCGCAGACCTTGTTGATCGTGACGGCCGCAACCGTGTCCGGGCAACCGCCGCGCAACGCCGCTTGACGGGCGGGGTTCTGACCAAGGCCGGCCTGAAGGACATTGCCCATGATGACCTCGTCGACCAGCTGCGGGTCGAGGTTCGCGCGGCGCAGGGCTTCCTTCACGGCGAGGGCGCCGAGTTGGGGGGCGGTGAAGCCGGCGAGGGTGCCTTGGAATTTGGCGACGGCGGTGCGGCAGGCGCTGACGATTACGACTTCGGTCATGGTGGGCTCCGTTTTGGCGCACCATGATAGACGCGCCCTTCGATACTGGTCCTGCTGATTGTGCAGGAACTGGGCAAAGATAAGTCGGATTCGGTGGACAGTGCAGGCGCAGGCTACGTCTAGTCCTCAAGGCGGGTCACCAGGCCGAGGCCTAAGACTGCCCAGCACCCTCATTATTGACCGCGCCACGCGGGCTAGGCCGCGGGTCCGTAAGTAGCCCTGAGTAGGCCGTGGCCCACCCCACTGGGATTCCACGTACTCAACCTGCGGATCGCAGTCCTAGGGCCCCGCAGGGCCGCTTAGGCCCAGAAGACTCGTGCACACTCATCTGGACCAGTATCGATTTAGGCCAAAGCCGCATAGATCCGGTGACAATCATCGTGGTCATCAATCGCCCGCAAGAACGCGACCACCTCCGCCCGCTTGCCCTCATCGAGCGCCACCAAGTCCTTCGGCTTGTACCCCATCTCCGCCTTCGTCACGGCCCACCCCGCCGCGCGCAGCGCCTTCGACACGATGTCCAGGTCCGTAGGCGAGCTAAAGAAGCGCCCGCCGCTCATCTCGTCGTCGAGGTCCTCGAGCTTCTCGACATCCTGCGCGCCGGCCTCGATGGCGGCCTCTTCCAGGTCGTGCCCCTCGCCTTCGCGGGTCGCCTCGATGATGCCCATGTGGTCGAACAGGAACATCACTTTGGAACCGAACTGGCCCTCGCGGAACAGCATGCGCATGTCGGGCGCGGTGCGGTTGCGGTTATCGGTCAGGCACTCGACCACCACGGGCACGTTGTACGGCGCATAGCCTTCGATGGTGACCAGCTCCATCACGGCCCCGTCCGAACCGCCACCCGCGCCGCGCTTGATCGCGCGTTGGATGACATCGTTCGAGACCGATTGCTTGCGCGCCGCCTCGACGGCTACTTCCAGTCGCGGGTTGTGCGCCGGATCGGGCATGCCCGATTTCGCAGCGACGGTGATTTCCCGCACCAGCTTGGTGGTGATGGAAGCCCGCTTGTTAGCGGTGATCTCTTTCTTGGCGTGGATCCACTGGCGTCCCATGGCGGACGATCTTACACCATTCGCTGTCGAGTAACCGTCAGCGAGGATCCAGCAGGATCAAGCGCACGGACTCTTGGCACGGTGCAGGCAGGCCATCCGTGACGATGTCGTCGATGACGCGCAGGGCTCCGCCGGAGGACACGCCGAGCGAGACGATGTTCTCGAACGGAACCTCCGTGCCGCAAGCTGCTTCGAGGCAATCGGTGGGACACACATTGGTGTACGTCGCCACGCGATAGACCTCTTGCCCCAGCGTGTTGTAGCCCGCGACGTAGTCACCTGCCGGTGCCTTCACGCCGAGATAGATGGCATCGCCCGCGTCGACGGCGACATCAATGACCGGATGCACCAACGACGAGGAACCGCCTTTGCCGCCTTGCAGGCCAATGAAAAACGCGTCGTCAAAAGTCGCGAGCTGCTTGCTCTCATCGCTGAGATCGACAATGAAGCGCGCCGCATACGGGAAGCCATCACCGTCCGAGGAGCCAGCCACAAGGCGACCGCCCTTGTCGACGGCCATCGAGGTGATCAGGGACAGGAAGTTCGCGGTCGAGCTATCCGCAAGCAGCGGGGTCGGCTCTTGACCGAAGCGCGAGATCCTGAAGATCGTGGGACCGCCGCCACCGACCGGGCCGCCTTGGGGCACACCACCGCTATCGAGGCTGGCGAAGTACGGCTGGGGTTGACCGCCAATGGTCTGGAACACACCGCCGATGTAGGCAGCCCCCTTCGAGCCCTGCGCGATCGCCACCACCAATCCATCCGGGAACACATCGGCCGCATAGGTGGCGTCCAAAGTGCCGTCCGCATTCAGACGCACCAAGTAAGCGTGTGACGCATCCCCCGCCCACGAACCAAACGAGCCACCGATCAACAACTGACCCGAGGGCAGCACAGAGCAAGCCACGAGGGACGGCGGAACTTGTCCGCCTTGCGTGGGGCCGGGCCCTGCGGCGGCGAACGCGGTGTCCAGCGCCCCTGTCGCGATGTTGATGCGCGCGATGCAGTTGCTGGTAATCCCTCCGTACGCAGTGAACTCGCCCACGATGACGGCCTGCGTGCCCGAAACCAGCTGCGCGGAATACACCACATCGTTCGCCGCACCCGAGGCGAGGAAATTCGTGTCCACCTGTCCCGCCGAGGTCAGGCGCACAAGGCTGCCGGCTGTCGCGAAGTTGAAGTTGGTGAAGTCACCAGCCACCAGCATCGCACCGCCGGAAACCAAAGTGATCCCCCACACCTCACCGGTGAGCTGCCCGCCAAAGGTTGCGCCGCCGCCGATGTCAAAGCCGAGGTCCGGGGTGCCATCAGTATTCACGCGCACCAAGCCGTTGGCGAACAGCTGGCCGTAGGACTCAAAGTAGCCGCCGACCAAGAGCTTGCCGTCCTCCTGCAGGGCGAAGGCATGCACGCCGATCGGGCCTGTACCGCCCAGTGCAAAACCGAGCGCATTGAAACTGGGGTCGACGACGCCATTCGCCTCCAAACGCACCAAGTTCAGAGCAGTCTGCCCGTTGAAGGTGGTGAACTCACCGCCCGCGACAATCTTGCCATCCGGCTGGACCGCCAAGGCCGAGACGCGCGCATCCGCACCGAGGCCGCCGACATTGAAGCTGGAATCGCGCTGACCGCTCGGCAGCAGGCGCACAATGCGACCGCAGGGCACGCCGTTGAAGCTGGTGAAATCGCCACTGAGCACCACTGCGCCATCGGGCTGGACCTTGGCCGCCAACACCGGGCCATCGAAGCCGGTTTGGGCGGCGCGACTCGCCACGAAGTACAAGTCCCCATCGCAACCCACCGACAAGGTGTCGAGCCGGAAGCTGTCATACGAGCCGAGCACCTGCTCGTTGACGACCTGACTCCGCGGAGCCAGACGCCGCAACACATAGCCGTTCTTCGCGTCGCTATCGACCCAATAGCCGAAGCCCTGGCAGTCTGCAGCCACGTTCGGCGCGACCACGACCGGCGCGGCCTTGCTATCAAAGAACAGGAACTGATCCGTCGCTTGGGCCAGCAGCTGGTTCGTGTTGACATCATATTGCCGCACGAAGTTGTTCAACGGATTACCGGCCCCGAGCGCAGAACTGGAGCTGTCGGCATAGGCAACGTAGTAGAGGTTGCCGCCGGCCGCGGTGGCAGAAGCCTTGGTGCCAACCGGGAAATCACCGCCGAAAAGCACGAAGGGCGGCGGCGTAGAGCCAAAGTTGGCCTGAGCGACAGCGACGGTTGCGCCGCCGGTCTTGGTCTCATCCACTTGACTGGTGGCTTGTACAGGGAAGAAGCCGGTCACGTTTTGCGTGCTGACCAGCGTGAGGCGATTGGGCTCGGACTGAATCGCGAAAGCGGTGGCAGCCGACTCGGGGAGAATGAAGTCGACCGGGCTGTCAGGCGCGCCGGGCGGAGCCGCTTGGATCACGATGGTCTGCCCAGCGCGTGCGCTGACCGTGCAAGGATCCACCTGCAACCCGGCTTGCGTGCACTCGCCTTCGGAGACAAAGCAGGAACTCGCGAGAGCCGCAAGCCCCAGCGCCAACCACGCCTGTTGAATAGTCATCACAGCTTGACCGAGAGGCCGATGAGGAGGTCAAAAACGCTTTGGTCGCCACCGAGTGACTCGTCCAAGGAAGTGAACGACACACGCGGCTCGATGTCGATGGAGACGCTGGGATCGATCCAGTAACGGAAACCGGCGTGCACGCCCCACGAGAAGGCAGTGTCACCATCGGAACCGGAGGTATCCGTGCTCAAGACGCCGAATTGCGGGCCGGCGTAGATGGTGGTCTGCGGTGAGGTCCACCAGTTGTAGTTGTAGAACCCGCCTGCATACAGATCGAGCGAATCGCCGCCGAGCTCGCTGCGAATGAAACTGGGTGAGAGCTCGAAGCCGAGTTCGTGCTCACGCTGCAGGAACCAGCTAAGGGAGCCATTGGCGACAAAGCTCTCGGTCTCGTCGGCACCGGAGCCGATGCTATCCGCATGCGCGTACCGGTAGTTCGCGCTAAAGCCAAAGAGCAGCTCGCCCTCTCCGGCGCCATACATCACTTCTTGCGCAGTAGACACAGAGCAGAGCGCAGCGACAGCACTTGCCGTGAGCAAACAGAGACGGGCCATAGATGATCCTGGGAGGCGGAGGATAGAGCCGGCTCGGCCGTACCACACGGCGAGCAGCGGGTGTAAAGTCTAGCTGACGCGCAGAGCGGCTTCCATGCATACACGTACTGCTTTGTTGCTGCTGTTGACCGCCGGCGCGGGCGCGTATTGGTGGGGGCGGCCTGCGCCTGCCATCGCACCGCTTGCACCACCCGAAGAGGCACAAGGGGTCGAGCAAGTGCGTGAGGACCCGACGGGGATGCGCAGCCCAGTGGCACCTGTGCGCCTCGTGCGGATTGCCGGTCGTGTCAGCGATCCGCAAGGAAACGCCTTGGCCGGAGTTGAGATCCGGGCCATCGGTGGCGGCGACACGGCCCCAAGCATCATCACGCGCACGAATGGGGATGGACGGTACACGCTCGCGGCCCACAGGGCCGAGCAGTGGACTGTGTCGTGCAAAGCACGCGGATACACAGAGGCCAGCCAGACTGTAAAGATCTTTGTACAGCCACAGCTGGAGCCGGACGATGTGCAAGCCGACTTCACGCTCTTCCCGCTGGCGACGGTGCAGCTTGCACTCGTGGTGCGCACAGAGACCAAGCCTGAAGAGCGGACTCCTCTAGCGAGCTTTCTAGAAGCGCACGGTTTGCGGGCCTTGGTTAGTGGCCAGCTGAGTCTTGACCAGCAAGGCTCGACTCCGCGTGTGCTCGCCGCACGCACCTTCGGCCTACCGGGAGGGGCGCCCGTCGAGCTGGTAGCCCACCAGCCGGCGCAGATCGTCTGGACGATGGGTGTAGTGGACTTGGCCACCATCTATTGGGAGCAAGACCTGCAGGCGCCCGTCAAGCAAACTTGTCAGCTTGAGGTCGAGGCCGCAAGCGTGCTGCAACAGGTGGCTTGGCTGGCTTTCGACGGCGCCCAAGCGACGGAAGAAGCAGTGCAGTTTCACCTTGCCCTAGGTGACGCAGCGCCTGTTCCGGTGCCAGCTACCGTTGCCGGCGATCAGTACCTCATCCCCACGATTGCAGGCCGAGTGACCGTGGAGGCCAGTCTTGCCAAGCATGCGACACTACGCTTCGCGGTCGAGGCACACGCGGGAACGACCACCTTCGCCGGTCGCTGTGAGCGCCTCGCCGAATGTCGCCTGCATGGCGTGGTGCTCGACCACGATGGCCAGCCGTTCCGTGGAATGCTGCGCTTGCGACCGCGCGGCGATGATTCTGCCGCGCTGCATGAGCGCGAGCTGACGGTCGCCGCTGACGGGCGCTTCGCCGTGCGAGGACTATGCGCGGGCGAGTGGCAACTCGAGGCAGCAGGCTCGACCCTAGATGTGAGTCTGCCAGCCACCGGCACGCTGCACTCGCACGGAGTTCAGCTCACCGTACGCGCTCGATGAAGGTGCGGCCTTCAGCCGTGAAGGCCACATGCGAGGCATCCACGCAGACGATGCCTTCGAGATTCTTGATCGGCTTGCCCCACAGATGCGCGGCTTCCCGATCCCCGCTCGCGTCATAGACGTTGACGCGGCCATCATCCAACGAGTACGCCACCAAGCCCCAGCCAGCGGCGAGATGCGCGACCTTCACTTCCGTGCCCGGTTGTTGACGGGCACGCACCAAGATTTGGTTGCGACTGCGGACCGGATCATGGCGCAAGACCACGATGGTCTTGGTCATTTGCTGCTGGCGCGGGCCGATGTTCTCCACGGCTTGCGTGGTGCCCGCCACATACAAGTGCGACCCGTCACCCGTGCAGGCGTCCAACCAATGCAGGTCTTGACCGAACGGTCGCTCCTGCGAAGTTGCCTGACCTGCTGAGCGATCGATATCGACCACCATCGCTTGCGGTTGATCGAAGGCACTCATCTGCTTGAACGCCACGACGAGCATGCGATCGCGCGATACCGGCATCACATAGCGCAAGTCTTCGAGGCCCAGACGCAAGAGCAACGCGCGACCGTCCTCCTTCCACAAGCGACGGCCCTCCAGCGCGTCGTAAAGCGCGATGGTTCCATCCTCCAAAGTTCCGACGGTCGTGCCTCCGATGCCAAGAGCTGTAGGCGCCGAGCTCCAACTCACGCCATCCACGCGCTTGACGCGTGCTTCGGAGGCGTTGACCACAACGATCGCATCGTTGTAGGCCAAGGCCGACCAACCCGAGGATGGATCGTTGGCAGCGGCCAGCGGAGCACCGCTGGGCAGTGAGGCTGCAAACGCAGAGCGTTGGGAACCACGCACGGTTTCAGCCCCGGATGCGCTGAACACCAAGGCACCTGCATCTCCCAAGGGCACGACGGCCTGACGTGCACCTGCTGGCATGCTTGGCTTGCTGCTGTTGCACGCAGCCAGCCACAGAGAGATACCGACCAAGAGGGCGATTGATTGCTTGTTCATGTGAATCGACTCAGCGAGGCAGTGCCGGGGCATCGAGCGCAGGCCGGAAGCCTACGAAGTCCGAGCGCTTGGCGGGCGGGTTGCGCACATGCAGCAGCTTGCAGGTCTCGGGCGAGGAGTACCAGTTGCCACCGCGTAAAGCAGGCTTGTCATCCGCTGTGCACCATTCGGAGACATTGCCGGCCATGTCAAACGCACCGTGCGGCGAAACATCGGACGCAAAGCTCATGACAGGAGCCGTGTAGCGGAAGCTGTCCGCGGGATCATCGGCATTGCAGGCACCCGCGATCCAGTCCTTGCCCCACGGATACGTGCGACCATCGCGGGCTCCGGAAGCGGCTTCCCACTCGGCGGTGGTACACAAGCGCAGACCCAAATCACGACAGAGTTCCTTGGCCTCATCGAAGGTCACAAGAATCGCAGGATGCGCGTCCGCTGTAGACTTCGGCACGCGATCCCAAATCTCGGTGGCACGCTCAGGCGACTCATAAAAGCTCGGGCGTGCACGCCGCGCGGCGCCGATCGTGAACTCGTGCTGGGCGATGTAGAACGGAGCTTGCGCCACATCGCCGGACACGAGCACAAGCACCAGTCCAGAGCGCTCATGCAGGACGAGCTTCGGACGACCTTGTGCATCCAACTGCACATCGTCGCCAAGCACGCAACCCGCGGGCAACGCTGGCTGCGTGCGCACATAGCTCAGTTCAAACGGGCGACCTGCAACGCCATCATCACCGTACGGCACAAGCCGGAAGACATTGGCACCGAACTGCAGCGGGAGCTCGAGTTCAAAGCCATCCGCATGCGGCCTCAATGGCAAGTCAAGGGTCGCACCGTTGCGAGAGACCTCCACTCGAGAGGCACGTTGGTTCGTAGTCGCCGAGAGGGTGGCGCGCCCATCAAAGGCCGCGAAGACACGGCCCGATTCAGGAGTGACGTTCGCGATGCCTACGACTGCGCGCCGGCGTTCCACACGGAAGATTGCCGAGGCACGATTGGCAAGCTCATCCTGAGCTTCCACAACGAACTCGTTCAGGCCCGGCTGCAGCGCAACTTCAACGCTGAATCCACCATTGGTGTCCAACGCCAAATCGTCGGAGCCAGCGGCACGCACCAGCTTGGCGGTCTTCGACAGCATGTCTGTTACGCGACCCTGCAAGCGTAGACGATCCAGCTCGGTGGCATCGGATGAGGTGGTGAACTCGATGCTCGGAGCCGCAGCATCAAAGGTCAGGCCACGCGCGACACTTGTGCTGAGTCCCACGGAGTCCGATGCACGCACGAGCAATTCCTGGCGGCCACTGGTGAGAGTGACCGGCAACTCGAAACCGCCTGCAGCATCCACCGCTTGTGGCTCGTTGGAACCGAAAGTGATCGGCTTCGCGGGCAACTGGCCGTCTGGGCCGTCGGTCACGGTGCCGCGCACAAGCAGCGAGCTCTGTGCGGTCCACCATTCCGCGCCCTTGGCGAGCACGCCATCAGGAACATTCACCGTCAATGCCGGCGGTCGTGTGTCCACATAGATGCTGCGTGCGCCGAGTTCGGTCCCCGCCGCATCACGAACAGTGATGCGCGCAGTTTGATCGGCTGCCACGCGCAGTGTGGTGCGCGCGATGCCATCGCTTCCGACCTTCACTTCACGATCAGCGATGAACACTGAATCCCGACCGCGCGCATCGATGGCAACAGAGACATCGGGGTTCGCAGCGCGTGTGCCATCTGCGGGCTCCAAGAACGCAACCGGCGCGGATGTCACAGGATTGGGCGGCGCAACGACCGGAGCGTTCGTGTTGGTAGTTGTCTGGTCTTGCTGTGGCTGCGAATGGCCTCGGTACAAGAGCCACGAAACACCGAGAGCGATCGCAAGAATGCCCGCGCCAATCCAAGTAGTCATGCGCTTGAGCTCGCGCTGACCCTTGGAGAGGTGGTCAAGCTCCAGCCGCAACTCACGCGTGCCGGGACGCTTCTCTTTCTGGCGTTGCAGCAGGCGCATGACCAAATCACGCAACCATTCCGGCGTGGACGCATCGAGCGGCGGCGGTGCTTGCGTCAAACGCGCAGCGGCAATCTCCATGCTGGTCTTGCCGCTGAAAGGCACACGACCAGAGCACATCTGGTAGACGATGACGCCCAAGGCGTACAAGTCCGTCTTGCCGTCGATGCCTCCGCGGCCATCAACTTGTTCCGGAGCCATGTAGTGCGGCGTACCAATCGCGCCGCCTTGCATGGTGTGCAGGGATTCCAACTCGCTGAACTCATCATCCGTGGATGAGATTTTCGCAATGCCGAAGTCAAGCACGCGCACCTCTTCGTCAGGCGTGCCCGCCTTGACGAGGATGAGATTGGCGGGCTTCAGGTCGCGGTGAAACACACCCTTTTCGTGCGCGTAATCGAGCACTTCCAACACCTGACGCACCACTGCAACGATGCGATCGGGAGCCATCGGGCCGTCTTGACGCAAGATGTCATCGAGGCGCCGTCCATCGACGTAGTCCATGACGTAGTAGAGGTCGCCCTCTTCGGTGCGACCGTCGCCGTGGAACTTGGGCACGAAACGGTGGGCAACAGCCTTGAGCGTGATGATCTCGTTGCGGAAGCGCTGCACGAGCTCTTCATCCGCCAACAGAGCTGCACGCAGAGTCTTCAAGGCGCGCAAGTTGCCGCGGTGCACTTCGTCGCGCACAAGGTAGACCACACCAAAGCCACCTTCACCCAAGCGGCGCTCGATTACATAGCGACCGTCAATGCGGCGTCCGTGATCGGGATCAACGGGCGTGTCGTCACCCAAGATCACCGTGCCGCCTCCCACGGGTGTCGCTGCGAGCTGGATCGCCTCAAGCAACAGGCGTTGCACGTCAGCATCACCCTGACTGTGCTCTGCAGCATACGCCGCTGCATCGCTACGCCCGGAGGCGAGGTAGGCGGACACTAACTGTGCGATGCGATCAGCGCGCTCATTGGTTGTCATGTGGATCCATCCTTCAGTGTTTCGCCGGTGCTCCGCGCCAGTGGAAGCGCTCACGCAAGTGGCATTCAAAACAGGCACTGTCTGATTCCGAGGGGATCTGCATCTCCCCTACCGTGCGCGCTTCGGCTGCGTTGCCGTGGCAATCGGTGCAGGCTGCGCGTTCCATGCTGCCTGCATGTCCGCGGCTCCAGTGCGAGAAACCGCGCGTTGCCGGCCTCATCCTAACGCTCTTGGCTCCCGACCACACCGGATCCGCCTGACCATTGAGAGGCGCGTGACAGAGTTCGCAGCCCGTGGCCTGCGAACCGCCGACATGGGCGTGGTCGGCGTGACAGGCGATGCAATTGGATGCTTCAGGCTTCGTGCGCGGCTGCGCATCAAAGTTCGGCTGCGCGTTGTCGAACTCGTGACAGGAGTAGCAACCGTCCGCCAGCGGCCCCGATTGCATCCACGTCACGGACTGCATGTGTACCGCGTGCGGGAACTCAATGCGCTCGCGGCGTTGAGCGTCACCTTTGGCCTGAACGGCCAAGACCAAGGCTTCGACAACGCCATTGCGCTCTTCCCGGTGGCACTCCTCACACGTGGTGAGCGCCGGCCCTTTGTAGCTGCCGCCCTCGGCGCCACCGGACAAGCCCGCTGCGGTGTGGAGCTCGGCATGGCAACTTTGGCATTGCAGAGTCGACTCCGCGGTTGCTGCCGGGTCGGTTGGGGACACAGTGCTCAAGTGCACTGCGTGTTGGAAGGTGCCTTCTTTAGTCTCTCCGCCATGCGTGACGGATCCGCTCGCATGACACGCGACACAAGCCTGCGAGCCTGCATGGCGCAGCTCGACTTTGGTGTCGGCTGCGAAGAGCTCGGCGTGGGCGCGGCGCTTGAGTTGGTACACGAGACTCGCCGGCTCATCGACAAGCGTGGTCTTGAGGGCCGCTGTCCGCTCCTGTGCGTGACAGGCAAGGCACTTGGAGTTGCCGGCGTCATCTTTGGCGCCGGAACCGTGCCATGCCAGACGCACTTGATGTTCAGGCTTGACCTTGCTTGACCAAGCACTCAAAGCCGGATCGCGCAGCCAGGCGTTGCTCGCGCTGGGCACTGCATCCGCCGAGTGGCAGCCCATGCAAGTTGCAAACGGCACAGCTCCAAAGTCGCTTCCGAGCGGACCGGCAGTCACATCGCGCACATGACAGGTGTCACAACGCTGCTCCGCGTGCGCTGCATGCGGAAAGCGATCGTAACTGAGTTCGTGCGGCACCGCAGCGAACTGCGTGGGCTTGCGCTGCAACTCGGGCACTGCGTTCGCGTGGCAGCGGGCGCAGCTCTTCGTCAAATCCTCTGGACGAGGAATGAATACACCCGATTCCGGCACGGGACCA
>JBILXQ010000317.1:0-3910 GCA_044378375.1 Planctomycetota bacterium | reverse complement strand
GAGCTCGTGCGGATGGCCCACGACTCTCTGCACGAGTGGTCACGTTTTGAAAGCACCACAGGTCGCTCCATCGGCTTCGAGCGTCAAGGAGTTTTGACCATTGGCGGTCCAGGCGCAGCGGGCACCAAGGAGCTGGTGGAGCGCAATGCTGCTTTACTCGTGCGCTGTGGTGTAGAAGCACAGCTGCTGTCGGCTGCCGAAGTACGCGCGCGTTTCCCTGCGGTCGCCGTGGCCGAGGGAACTTGGGCTTGTTGGGAACCACGCGGCGCAGGCGTCGATCCTGTGCGTGCCTGCGAAGCGTATGCAGCCTTGGCTCGCGAAGAGGGCGCTGTCACGCGCCTAGGCGTACGAGTCCTTCGTCTTGTGCGCTCTGAAGGCCGCATCACGCGCGTGGAGACGGATCAAGGTGTGTGGGAAGCCGATGAGGTTGTCATCGCTGCCGGCCCGTGGTCCAAGCCGCTACTAGCTACGGCTGGAGTCGACATTGATCTGCATGTCGTGCGTCCCGAGCAATACGCCATCGCCCAGCCGCAGCGTTCGGCTCCCGTGGACGATGAGAGCGTGACCAGCATCGCCGATGTCGGGCTCGAGCGCTGGAACCGCCGCGCGCCCATGGCCTACGCGGCCGCGCACCCTGTGCTGTTGGACCTCGAACGCGGTGCGTATGCGCGTTGCGAAGGTCATGCCCAGCGCACGCGCGTAGGTGCCTTGGACCATGCACGCGATCAAGTGGTCGCGGATCCGGATCACTTGGATCCTCAGGTGCCGCGCGAGTTCGAGCTGTGGGCCCGCGAGCAACTGGTCGGGCGCGTTCCCGAATATGCCACCCTGCAGGATCAACCGAGTTTTGTAGGCCTTTACACGCTCAGTCCTGATGGACAACCGCTGCTTGGCCGAGTAGTGGGCGTGTCGAACCTGACGATTGCTGTCGGGTTTTCTGGACACGGCTTCAAGCTGGCGCCGAGTGTCGGTCGAGGCTTGGCCCAAGTCCTTGCCGGCGAGGCGGTCACCGCCTACGACGCGGCCTTCTTCGACCCCGCGCGTTTCACGCAAGGCACCAAGAAGGCCGGTCAGTTCGGTTTGTAGTGCAGCCGCTTAGCCCGGCAGCACCGATGTGATGCGCACGCCAAAGCGTCGATCGATCGTGACCACTTCGCCACGCGCGACCACTTTGCCATTGACCAGCACATCCACGGGCTCATGCGCTTCGCGCTCCAAGGTCACCAACGATCCAGGTGCCAACTTGACCAAGTCACCCAAAGGGATCTTGGACTTGCCAACTTCGACCGTGACCTTGACCGGCACATTCATGAGCGTGTCGAGGCCCAGAGCTTCCGCGCCAGGCGTACCCGCAGGTAGGGGATCCAACTTGGACGCAGTGATGCGCACCGCTTCCGTGGCGGCATCGATTGCGTGCTCCAGTTCCGTGCTCTTGTCGTGGGCGGTAGCCATGGTGCGTGTCCTTTGTGCTCAGATCAGTGGTGCGCGTGCGTGCAGGCCAGCGATGCGCAGCGCGAGCGCACCTTTGTGAGAACCGATGCGCGCTGTCATGCAGCGTGCACCCTCGACATGGACATCGACGATGCCGTCGAGCTCCAAAGCCAAGGGAATCACATCGCCGACTTCGAGCGCGAGTAGATCCGCGAGGGGCACCTCGACATCGCCTAGGTGCGCGCCGATCTCGACTTCCACCGGAGCGAGCGCTGTCGGCAGAGAGGTCTTGTGCTTGGTCGAGGGCAGTGCTGCGGCCGGAAGTTCGGGTGCCTTGGTCTTCGCCAGCAGGAGGCGCACAGACGAGGGTCCTGCTTCCTGATCGAGAGCGAGCTGCACAGCGAGCCGCGATGCATCGCCCTGCGTAGCGCGCAACTTGGCCAGCGCGCCTACATCCGGCGTGTGTCGCATGGACTTGACATCGGTGCCGAGGGCCTTGGCCACCGCCGACGCCAAGGGCGCCAGCGTTTGTTCCATGATCCGCGCTTCAAGCCCCGAGAGCGTGCGCGCTTCTACATCCGCCGGAGGCGTGCCACCCAAAGCACCTTCCACCGCGGCCACAGCTGTCGACGCGTCCCAAATCAGTAAGCCTGTCTCACCGCCGCAATCTAAAGCCCACACACACAACGGGTCGGTGAGCGGCTCACAGGCGAGGTCCATGGTCGTCTCGACCAAGGCTTGTACTTCCACGCGCACTTCGGCGCGCAACCAACCGGAAAGGTGCCGCGTAGGTTCCGGTAGCGCCTTCGTCACAGCCTGCGCCATGGTCGCCAACTGTTCGACCGACAAGCGCTTGGGAGCACGAAAGTCGCGCGGCTCCACGACCGGCGCACTCACGGCGCGGTCGCGTGCAATGGACACCAAGGCGTCCACTTCTGCTTGCGTCAACTTGGCTCCGGTCACTGTGAGTACCCTGTGTTGTCCCTCGACTCGCCTGTTCGGCTGGAAGTGGGAAAACCTTTAGCACCTAAGCAGCGGCAAACTCTTCTCAGTAGCCCTTACGGGCCCGGTAGGCTTCGAGATAGGGCTTGTACTTCTCTTTCGGGAGACCGTTGACCAGCTCGCGGGCGCGGCTGTCATCCAGATTGCCCAGGATCTTGGCGGCCTTCTCGGGCTCAAACTCGGCCAAGCGTTGGGCCAAGTCGCTCGGATCGCCTTCCTCAAAGAAGCCAGCGATCTCCTTCCAGGAGGCCTCGTCGCGTTCGTTCTTCACTTGCGCATCTTTGGCCAGTTGGATCTCCCGCGCGCGCAGTTCAGTCTCCTTCTGCTCCAGCAAGGTGCGCAGTTGCGCCAACTCGCTCAAGCGTTGCTCGACCGAGTGTTCCCACTCGGCTGCGCGCTTCTCGCGACGATCGAGTTCATCCACGCGGCCCTTGGCTTTAGCGAGCGCCGTATGCAATGCCTGCTGCAAACGCTCGATTTCATCCGCGCTATAAGGTGCCGGCATGACAAAAGCACCTACCAGACCTGAACTGGCCTTGGCTACAGGCGCGGGTACTTCTGTGGCGACATCCTCGGGAGCCGCGCGCGGGCTGGGCATCTCATGCGCTGGCACTACAGCAGCCTGTTCAGGCGCTTTGACAAACAAGCCGAGGCCCGGGATCTCGGAGGGGTGACGCCCCGACACCAAGGCGACGGCGGCGAATGAGCCGACGAACAACACAAGGCCGGCGACGACGAGCAGGATGTTCTTCATCATGATCCGTTGGTCTCCTCACGAGCTTCGGTGCGACGCGCATGACGCACACCGGCGGTTTCATCCATCTGGGCGCCTTCGATGGCGGCGCGTTGGGCCAAGAACTCTTCGCGGCGACGCTCGCGCAGCTTTTCGAGGCCTTTGACACCGCGGCGTGCTTCCACCCACGCGACGCGCTGCTGCTCGGCTTGGAATCGCAAGGTCAAGGCTTGTTGACGGGCCGCACCTTCGCGCAGGTGCGCTGCATCGACGAGTCCGATCGAGGACAAGACCGAGGAGACTTGCACATTGTGCTCGGACTGCAAGACCAGCAGTTGTGCTTGGGCAGCCAACGCCGCCGAACGCGCAGCAGCAGCTACATCTTCTTGGCGCTGCGCGACATGATTGGCTTCGGCATAGCGCGCCTGTGCGACGGTCTCTTCGAGTTCACGCACGCGCAGCAGACGCGCCAAAGGGAAGTGGAACTTGTGGCCCATGGTTCAGCCTCACGCTCCTGGTGCGCCGCGTGCGACGAGCGCCAACAACTCTTTGGTCTCGGCCAGCGTGGTGGTTTCGCGCACACCTTGCCGCAAGAACGCTTCGATGGCGGGCAAGCGTGCGAGTGCTTGATCCAGTCGCGGATTGCCACCCGCTTTGTAGGCACCGATCTCGATCAGGTCCTTGCCCTCTTTGTGGGCCGCCATCCACGAACGCATATGCGTCGCGCAGGCAATGTGCTTGGCA
>JBILXQ010000316.1:0-3923 GCA_044378375.1 Planctomycetota bacterium | reverse complement strand
CGTGCGCGTGCCCTTGAGTCGGGTGTGATGGCTGCGCGCGGGGCACCCAAGGCGGAGACTGCGGCCTTTGCGTTCGCGCAGGACGAAGCGTCCGCGCCTCCGCAAACTCCGCCGGCTGTGGTGTATGCCGAGGTCGCGCTGAACAAGCCGATTCCGCAGGAGTACACCTATGCTGTGCGTGCCGAACATGCGGCGCGTGTAAAGCCTGGCTCGCGTGTGATCGTTCCCTTCGGTTCGCGGCGCGAGCTGGGTGTGGTTGTGGCACTGCGTCCTGATGCTGGCGGCTTGGAGGCTCGACGTGTGCGCGCGGTGCTGGATGCTCCGGATGCTGTGCCGTTGTTGGATGAACAAGCACTGCAGCTTGGCCGCTGGATGGCGGGCTACTACGCCTGTGCTCTAGGCGAAGCGCTTGCAGCGTTTCTGCCAGCCGCACTCAAGCGTGAAGGCGCCGCTCGTCAAACCACCTTGATTCGCGCGGTGTGTGAACGCGGTGCCCTGCAAGAGCTGGAGACCAGTCACCCCAAGCATCATCGCTTGTTGCGTTTGCTATTGGATGTGGGGGATGCGCTCGAGATTCGCGAGGCCAGTCGTCGCGCGAACTTGTCGACGGCTTTCGCCAAGACCTTGGTGCAGAAGGGGCTGTGCGTCCTCGAGAAAGTGGCCGTCGAAACAGACTTGTTGCAGACAGCTACTAGCGAGCGCGCGAAGCCTGCGCAGTTGTCAGCCGATCAGCAAAAGGCCTTGACAGCCATCGAGGCCTCGTTGCACGCGCGTCAATTCCAGCCCTACTTGCTGCAAGGCGTGACCGGCAGCGGCAAGACCGAAGTCTACTTGCGTGCGATTGAAGCCGCGTTGGCTGTGGGACGCGGTGCTATCGCCATCGTGCCCGAGATTGCGCTCACGCCTCAAACAGTCGGCTGGTTTCGAGGTCGCTTCGGTGAAGTCGCTGTGCTGCACAGCGGTATGACCGAAGCCCAGCGCCGCGACATGTGGTTGCGTGTCAAGCAGGGTCGAGCGCGTGTAGTCGTAGGTGCACGCTCGGCTGTGTTCGCCCCGGTGGCCGATCTGGGCGTGGTGGTGGTCGACGAAGAGCACGAGCCCTCGTACAAGCAAGGCGAAACACCGCGCTACCACGCGCGCGATGTGGCTGTGGTGCGGGCGCGTGATGCGCGTGCTGTCTGCATCCTAGGCAGCGCAACGCCCGCGTTGGAGACATGGCACAACGCGCGCGAAGGCCGCTATGGCTTGCTCAAACTTGCCACGCGTGTAGGTGGCGCAGCGTTGCCGCCGGTAGAAGTCGTTGATCTGCGCAACGAGCCGCGCGTCGATGGTCGCCCCGCGCTGTACTCCAAGAAGTTGGTGTACGCGCTTCAAGACACGCTCAAGAAGGGCGAGCAGGCGATCTTGTTCATCAATCGCCGTGGCTGGTCGCCGACAATGTGGTGCCAAGCCTGCGGCGAGACCTTGCGTTGCAAACAGTGCGACAGCGCCTTGGTCTTGCATCGCCGCATCGGTCGCGCCGTGTGTCACAGTTGCTGTGAAGAGATCACGCCGCCCACGGCGTGTCCCTCGTGCACCGCACCCAAGCTGCGCATCTTTGGCGCAGGCGCCGAGCGTGTCGAGAGCGAGTTGCAGATGCTGGCGCCGGAGGCGCGCGTGGCGCGCATGGACTCCGACACCATGGTCCGTCGTGAAGACTATGAACGCGTGTTGGAGCGTTTCGGCAAGCGCGAGTTGGATGTGCTCGTTGGCACACAAATGATCGCGAAGGGGCTCGACTTCCCCTTGGTGACCTTGGTCGGCGTGCTCGATGCCGATGCTGCGTTGCACATGCCGGACTTCCGTGCAGCGGAACGCACCTTCCAGTTGCTCGCGCAAGTCGCCGGTCGCGCCGGTCGCGGCACGCGTGCTGGACGCATCATCGTGCAAAGCTCCATGCCCGAAGCGCCCGTCATCCGCGCTGCGGCCAAGCATGACTACGAGAGCTTTGCGCAAGCCGAAGCCAAGTTGCGCATGGAGCTGGGCTATCCGCCATACGGCAAGCTCGTGCGCGTCATCTTCGAAGACGAAGATGCCGAGATCGCGCGCAAAGGTGCCGCCGAGTGCGCGCTTGTTCTGCAGCGCGCTGCTGGCAATGCTCCGGATCTGGTCCTGCTAGGTCCCGGTGAAGCGCCCATCGCCTTGTTGCGTGGCCGCCACCGTCACCACCTGATGGTGAAAGCACGCGGCGCCGTCTATGCACGCGGCGCGGGCGAAGCTCTGCCTCGCGTCCGCGCCGCCTTGCGTCAGTGGATCGCCGATCACGCGCGTCCGCACGCGACCGTGGATGTGGATCCTGTGTCGATGCTCTAGCTGCGTGCGACCTGCACTTTGGGCACCACCAAGTCACGGAAGCGATGGAAGAGATGCGACGAGTCCAACGGTCCCGGCGCCGACTCAGGGTGGTACTGCACCGAGAACACCGGTGCCTTGGTGTGACGCATGCCTTCGACCGTCATGTCGTTGAGGTTCACATGCGTCATCTCGATGTGCTTGGGCATCGTGGCCGGATCAACCGCGTAGCTGTGGTTCTGTGAGGTGATCTCGACGCGACCCGTCAACATGTCGCGCACCGGATGATTCGCACCGTGATGGCCAAAGGGCATCTTGTGCGTTTTGGCGCCGAACACGATCGACAGGATCTGGTGTCCCAAGCAGATGCCGAACATCGGCTTCTTGCCCACGAGCTTGTCGATCGCGGCGATCGCCGGCTTCACCGCCGCGGGATCCCCAGGGCCGTTCGACAAGAAGATGGCTTGCGGGTCCATGCCCAGCACATCGTCCGCACTCGTTCCGGCAGGTACCACCGTGACATCGAAGCCACAGTGCACCAAGCTCTTCAAGATGTTGCGCTTGGCGCCAAAGTCATAGGCGACGACGCGGATCTTCTTGAGGTGCGCCGCGGACTCGATCCAGTTCGGATAGGAGCGCTCGTACGCTTCGCTCCACGAGTACGGTGACTTGCAGGTCACGCCTACAGTCAGGTCACGTCCGTCGGTAGCGGGCATGGCTTTGGCCTTGCGCACCAGCGACGCATGATCCGCATCCGTGGTCGAGACCACCACGCGCAGCGAACCTTGCTCGCGCACGATGCGCGTCAAACGGCGCGTGTCGACGCCTTCAATCGCGACGATCTTCTGCTGCTTCAACCACTCGGGAAGCGAACTCGTCGCGCGACGGTTGCTGGGAATGGTCGACATCTCGCGCATGATGAACGCTTCAGCCCAGCCACGGCCGCTCTCCGCGTCCTCTTCGGCCACGCCGTAGTTGCCCATCAACGGGTACGTCATGATGACCGCTTGGCCCGCATACGAAGGATCCGTCAGGATCTCGTGATAGCCCGTCATCGCCGTGTTGAAGACCAGGTCACCACCGGCCTCGCCTTGAGCGCCGCACGCGCGGCCTTCCATCACGGTGCCGTTCTCCAACGCCAACCAAGCCTTGCCATCGCTCATGTGGATTCCTTTCGGGCTGCGCGCCCGTGCACCGTGCGTGCGATGCGCGCTGCAGCGCATCCCGCTCCGTAACCGTTGTCGATGTTGACGACCGTCACGCCGCCTGCGCATGAGTTGAGCATGCCGAGCAGCGCCGCGAGACCTTCAAACGAAGCTCCGTAGCCAACCGAAGTCGGCACGGCGATCACCGGGCAAGCGACGAGTCCGCCGACCACCGAAGGCAGCGCGCCCTCCATGCCCGCCACGACGACCAGCGTCTCGGCTTGGCGCAGCCTTTCGAGGCGCGCCAGCAGCCGATGCAGTCCTGCTACTCCGACATCGGCGATGAGCTCCACCTGCGCACCTCCATGGCGCGCCGCCAACAGAGCCTCTTCCGCCACCGGCAAGTCCGAGGTGCCCGCGCACACGACGACCACATCTCCGCGGGAG
>JBILXQ010000315.1:0-3926 GCA_044378375.1 Planctomycetota bacterium | reverse complement strand
ACCTACCCTTGAAAGGTACCCAGCCGAAGATGCACGCCATGTCTGCGATTCGACGCTCGTTAGCCCTTTTGGTTGCACTGGTGCCCTGTGCCGCAGTCCATGCGCAATGGGACACCGGGCCGGTCACCGCGCCGCGGGTTGAGTACCGCACCTTCGCCAGCGCCGCTGCGGGCGCGACGGTGAGCTTCCATGTGTGGACGCCACCCAACTACGACACCGAGCCGAACCGTCGCTTCCCGGTGCTGTACTGGCTGCACGGCTCGGGATCGGCCACCAGTTCGGTGGCGCCGATGTCCGGTCTCTTCGCCAACGCCATCGCGGAGGGCCAGATGCCTCCGACGATCGTCGTGTTCCCCAATGGTTGGGACTACGGCATGTGGACCGACTCCAAGGACGGCCTGCGGCCCCTCGAGACGGTGGTGATGCAAGAGCTGCTGCCCTTGGTCGACGCGAGCTTTCGCACCATCGCGTCGCGCGAAGGACGCATCCTCGAAGGCTTCAGCATGGGTGGTATGGGCGCAGCGCGCCTGGGCATGAAGTACCACGCGACCTTCGCCGCCGCGTCGATCCTTGGCGCGGGGCCGTTGCAGCTCGACTTCATGGTAGGCCCCAACTGCGCAGTGGTGCCCGACGCCCAGCGCGCGCAGATCTACCAAGATGTGTGGGGTTCGGACCCGGCGTACTACCTTGCGAACACGCCATGGACGCTTGCTCAGCAGAACGCGAGCGCGGTCATCGCCAGTGGATTGCGTGTGCGCCAAGCCGTGGGCGCGGCGGACTGTATGGTGCAGAACAACATTCCGTTTGAGGCGCATCTGACGCAGCTGGGCATCGCGCACAGCTACGCCACGCCTGCTGGTGTTGGGCACAGCGCCGCGCAGCTCTTGCAAGCGCTTGGTGCTGCTAACTGGAACTTCTACCGCGAGATGCTCGGCGGCGCGCCGATCGGCGCAGCCTTCTGTCTCGGTGATGGCAGTGGCGCTGCTTGTCCCTGCGGCAACACGGGCCAGCTAGGCCAAGGGTGCGGTAACTCGATCGGCGCGGGCGCACGCCTTGAAGCGCGTGGAGTGGCTTCGGTCAGCAACGACACGCTGCGCCTTGAAGTGCAGCCTGTGCCGAACACCTCGTTGTTGTTCTTTCAAGGCACGCAGGCGGTGAATGGCGGCTTAGGCAGCAGCTTCGGCGATGGTCTGCGTTGTGCAGGTGGCAGCGTCGTGCGGCTCAAGTCAAAGACGGCTGCGCTGAACTTCGCCGCCTATCCGGCGGGAAGCGAAGCACCCGTGTCGGTGCAAGGTGCCATTCCTTCCGTAGGCGGAACGCGCCACTATCAAGTGTGGTACCGCAACTCGGCCAACTTCTGCACGAGTGCGACCTTCAACTTGTCGAACGGTTGGAGCATTGCCTGGGTGCCGTGAGCTCACTCGGCTCGCAGCGGCGGTCGTGCTTCACCGATGACTTGGACGGGCTCAACTGCCGTCAAAGATGAGCACGACATACGCGAGGAAGAGCGCTAGGTGCAGCACGCCGTGGAGTTGGTTGGTGCGCCCAGTTGATAGCGTGTTGAGCGCGAGTAGGTAGCTCAACGCCAAGAGCAAGATCTCGGTGGGCTCGAGACCCAACACGATCGGGTAGCCGGTGATCATCGAGACCAGCAGCACCGCGGGCACGGTGAGCCCGATGGTCGACAAGGCGGCGCCTAGCGAGAGATTGACGGCGCGTTGCATCTGGCGACTCGTCGCTGCTTGAACAGTAGCGAGTGCTTCAGGAGCAAGGATCACAGCTGCGATCACCAGTCCGCTGAATGCCTGCGGCAGGCCCAGTTCCGTGACCACTCCCTCGAGTGAGTGCGCCATCTGCTCGGCCAACAAGATGATCAGGCCAAGGTACGCAAGCAGGAGCGCGATCAGCCGGCCTACGCCCGAGCTTGGGGCGGCATGTGCTGGTGCTTCGGGAAGAGCGTCGTCCTTGGTGTGACTCTGATCCTCCTGAAACCACCCGCGTGCTTGTCCAGTTTGGATGACAAGGAACACGCCGTAGCACACGACCGACACAGCCAAGAGAAAGGGCGCTTGCAGCGGTGAGACCTCGCCGTCAGGGGCGGATGGGGCAATGCGCGGCCACACCAAGCTCAAGCCGCCCAACACAATCAAGGTCCCGATGTAGGCGGATGCACCCTGCAAGTTGTGGCGTGAGCTGCCATGTCGAGCGCCGCCGAAGAGCAGAGCAAGTCCCAGCACAAGGTTCATGGCCAGCATGAGCACGCTGTACATCGTGTCGCGCGCTGCCGTTGGTTCAGCAGCACCGCCGAGCATCACTGCGACGACCAGGGCAACTTCGATGCCGATCACGGCCAGCGTCAAGACCAGCGTGCCAGCTGGCTCACCGAGGATGGCGGCGATGTCTTCTGCATGGTGCACGACCCGGAAGGCGCCCCACAGAATTGCGAACAAGAGCAGCGTGAACTGCAACAACAGTCCTAGGTTGCCGGCCCTGTCAAATAGACTGGACAAGCCTGCGAAGGACGCCAGTGCCACCGCGCCCAGCAGCAGCAAAGCTGCTTCGCGCCGGACAAAGGGGGCGGTCGGCCGATGGTCAGCTGTGCTGGACACTAGGCGCTAGTCCACCAACCACGACTGCAGCCCCGAAACCGACAGCACCGAGCGTACCCGCGGGCTGGCCGCAGCCACGGCAAAGCGTGCGTTGGAGCTGCTGGCGAGCTTGCCGCGCGCACGAGTTCCCGGACACCCATCGAGCTGATGTACTCCACACCTGTCATGGTGACGCGCAGTTCGCGCACGCCCTCACTCCAGTTGTTGGTCACCATCTGCTCAAACGAGGCAGCGGACTCGCTGTCAAAGCGTCCTGACAGCACGAGGTGCAAGACCGGTGTGAGGGAGGTGGTTTCGATCTGCATGGTGGCCGCGACTCGACAAGGGGACTCAACAAGGCGGGACAAGCATAGCTGCTTGTCCCGCGCGAACCACCAGCCGTATTTGACGGCTCACGTCATGGCAGCCACGTGACGCGCAAGCCGTTCGTCAAGTTGAAGGTCGAGGCGGTGCAGTAGGCCGCGCTGTTGCGGAACCACACTTGGTAAAGGCGCACAGCACCGGCAGCAGGTACGACTCCGCGTACCGTGATGCTGGGATCACCGGCCGCGGGATAGCTTGCAGCGCCACCGAAGAGACCGCTGTTGATCGTGGTCTTGATACCGAGCCGGGTGACCGACCCAGCGACGCAACGCACGCCGTCACCGAACACTGTTCCCAAACCTCCTCCAGACGCGCTCGTACCTTGGAAGAAGAGTGACGATACGCCGATCGGTGCACCGAGCAGGGTGAGCACCAAAGTGTCCGTCGTTGTCGAGGCCAACCCTGAATGCGCCAGCACTGTGCCGTTAGCATTCACCGACGTGCCACAACCAAACCCGGGTGAACCGTTGTTGCCGCAAGGACACGCAATGCCGCGGCCATCGCCTGCGCAGAACGTCACAACGCCACCACCTTGTTGCGGTTCGAAGAAGCTGCCTTTGACGTCGCCGCTGAAAGATCCGGCAGGCAGACGCGTCCACGTGCACAAGCTGCGGCCTGCGACTCCGCCAGACGAATAGCGCGAACCTACAGCAACATTGAGCTCGCTTTCCGTGCTTACGGCACCGAGCGGGCGCGACGGTTCGGCGAGCACCACTTCGTTGCCCAATGTGGTCAAGGAGGCCACATAGGTGTCACGGCTGGCGCCGCTGAAGTCATACGCAAGCGTGAAGCGTGTGCCATCCGCGTCGAGTGAGGCCAGGATGTAGTCGCCCGACAAGGTGCGACCTTCGAGCTCGCTCAACAGCTTGGTCGAGAGCACCACACCGTCATTGCGCAGCAAGCGCAGTTGAATGTCGGTGTCGGTCCCCACGACGAGTTCATTGGCAACCATGA
>JBILXQ010000030.1:0-14333 GCA_044378375.1 Planctomycetota bacterium | reverse complement strand
CACGGAAGGGTTGAGCTGCGTACAGGAGGGATGGAGGAACCGATGAAGTCCAACAAGCGTCAGGTGAGCGTCGAGGGTGCCAGCCAGAGGCTGCCGAAGCAGAGGACCTTGCGTCCTCAGGCTGTGGCGGCTTCGCGGGTGAAGCGGCCGCATGTGACCATGGCCGAGTTGGACAAGCAACTCGATGCCTACGCGGCCGAGCCGGAGACCTTTGCGGCGCAGGCCCGCGCCTTGGCCGCGGCCTATGACAAGGCGGGACGCGATCTGGAGATCGTCGACCCGCACTCATGGCGCCGGCCTGGCGCAGCCGAGGGCGCCAAAGCCCCGGGTGGCAAGCTGCCCAGCATCGAGACGCAGTTCCGTCACGAGGTGGACAGCATCCTGATCATGGAGCGCG
Source organism: Planctomycetota bacterium (assembly GCA_044378375.1). GTDB lineage: Bacteria > Planctomycetota > UBA1135 > UBA1135 > SXXH01. The sequence continues at coordinate 13,936 of JBILXQ010000030.1, read as the reverse complement.
AGGAGGAGTTCCGGCTGACGCGCCGGATCGAGTTCGCGCGCTTGCGCTTGGAGGCGGCGGTCAAGGCGGCGGGGTTGTCGCCCAGCCAAGTCGAGGGCGGGAGCGCGTCGGCACCGAGTGCCTTTGTGGGTCAGGGCTTCGACTGCACCTTGCACCCCAAGGTCTGCCGGCGCTGGGCCGAGCTGCATGCGCTGCGCACCGAACTGGTCGAGCGCAACTTGTACTTGGTACCGATCAATGTCGAGCGCTACGCCCACACCAGCGGCGGCCGCCTCGACTTGATGCAAGAAGGCTCGGCGGCTCTCTACCGCGCGGTCGATGGGTTCGATTGGCGGCGCGGGCTGTTGTTCCGCACCTACGCCGTGCACTGGCTGAATCAGGCCTTCCGCAGCTACCTGTACAACTTCACGGCCACCGTGCGGTTGCCGGTGTACTTGCAAAAGGCCCAGCGCCATGTGTGGGCGGCCAAGGATCGGCTCGAGGAGTTGGGCACACCGGTGCCCGAGGATCCGGCGGAATCGGTGCCGGTGCTGGCGCGGGCTACGGGCTTGTCGGCCAGCATCGTGGAGACGGTGCTCGACTCGGCGCGTTCGACAACTTCGTTGGATGCCCCTATGGCGGGGTCGGACGAGGGAGCGTTGCGCGACCGCTTGGCCGGTGGCGAGAGCGACCCGTACCGTCCGGACCTTGAGGATGTCTCGCTGAAGAGCGGCCTGGAGCACGCCTTGGGCGAGCTCAACGAGCGGGAGCAACTCGTGGTGCGGATGCGCTTTGGGATCGGCCTGCCGCGGGAGTACACGCTCTCGGAAGTGGCGACCAAGCTGGGCGTGAGCTTGGAACGCGTGCGCCAGATCCAGATGCGCGCGATGGAGAAGTTGCGCACTGAGGAACTGGAGAAGGTGGCGGATCCGTACCTGAACTAAGCGGTCGGTTAGGCTAGGGCCATGCTCGTTGCAATGGCCCTAGCACTGGCCCCGGTGACGCAAGCTCCGCCAGCTCAGTCCTCACGCGTGTTGGACGCGGGCGAGCTGCGCCGCGTCTGTCTGGATTTGCTGGGACGACCGCCGTTGGCCGAGGAGCGCGCGCGCTGGATCGGCCAACCTGCCGAGGCCACGCTGGTCGCGATCACCGAGTCGCGCGGCTTCTGGGCCCAGTGGCTCGACGAGCAACTGTGGTACTTCCTCTTGGTCGACCAGTTCGCACCACGCGGAGACAGCGTGCTGCGCTTGCCCGAGGCGTTGGAGGCCGGTGAAGTCGATGTGCGCGATGCGGTGCACCGCTTGGCTTTGGCGCCGAATTTCGACCAGCGCAACCCGGGCGCGGACACCTTCGTCACGGTGGTGATGGAGCAACTCTGCGGCCTGTCGGTCGACAAGCAACGGCGCGAGCTCGAGTTCGGCAAGAAGATGTACGACGGCGCGCAGACGCGCTTCCTTGGCGGCGAAGGTCGCACGCAAAGCGATGTGGTCAAGCTCGCCGTGCAGAGTGAGGGGTTTGCGCGCCATTACCTGGCGCGCGAGCACGAGCGTCTTGCGCATGCGAAGGCTGACCCGCGCGCCTTGGCGCAATGGACCAAGCGCTTTCACAAGGATCCGCGCGAGTACCCCTTGTTGGTGCGCGAGTGGTTGTCTGGCGAGTCGTTGGAGCGCCGCTTGGCCACGCGCCGACCGATCTCCAATCGTGTGTGGGCGCGTAGCCTGCATGTGGACTTGATGGGAGCAGAGCCCACGCGCGAGCAGACCGAGCCGATGCGCCAAGCGCTCGATTCCTTGGCCGATCCGGCTCCGCTGCGCAGCGTGATGGCGCGGCTGTTGTTGGATGGCGGCAAAGCGGTGATCGAACCTGTGGGCAGAGATCGTTCCGCTTGGGTGCGGGCCCAGTGGTTGCGCGTGCTGGGGCGCGAACCGCGTGCGGACGAGTTGACGGCCGTGGCGGACGCTTTGGCGCAGCCGGCGTGTCGTGTGGAGACGGTGCTCTATGCGCTCGTGACGAGCGAGGAAGCGGCCAGTTACTGATGAAGCCGGAAGAGAAGACGGTCTACACGCGACGTCTGGTGCTGCAAGGTGCGGTAGCTGGAGCGGCGGGCTTGTGCCTGACGAGTTCGCACCTGAACGGTTTGGCGTTGCCTACAGTGCCCGAGCGCAAGACCAAGCGCGTGGTGCTGGTGGCCTTCGCTGGTGGTGTGCGCACCAAAGAGACGTTCGGCAAGCCTGACAATGTGCCGAACCTCATGCGCATCAGCGAGCGCGGCGTGCTGTACACCCGCGCGCGCTCCGCGAACTTGGGCCACTACGGTGCGGCGCTGTCGATCTTCACCGGCATCGCCGAGCAACGCGGCATTCGCGAGAACTCGCGTGGCAACGATCCCACGGTGTTCGAGCTGGTGCGCAAAGAGCTGAGCTTGGCCGGCAACGATGTCTGGATCACCACCGCAGGCGGGGCCCAGCAGGTGAACTACAGCCACAGCGTGCATCCTGATTACGGTGCGCGCTTTGGTGCGACGACGCTCGACGGAGATGGCGTCTTCAATCGCGAGTTCCGTGCGCTGTTGGAGCGTTACGGTCGTCCGCGCGAGTGGTCGCAAGGCGAGAAGGATGCGCTGACGCAAGTGCGCCGGGCCGTGTCGGGCGGCGGGACCGAGGCCGAGCAACGCCGCGCGAACAGCGAGCGCGTCGAGCAGTGGATCTTGTCGGAGCTGACGCGCGGCACGGCCGAGATGACGGGCGCGAATGCCGCCGATGCCAAGGCGCTGCGTTTGGCGCGCAACCTGGTGACGCTCTTCAAGCCCAAGCTGACGGCTGTGGTGCTGCAAGAGGCGGACATGGCGCACGGCAACTATGGCGGGTATGTGGAGGTCGTGCGCCGCAACGACGCTGCGATTGGCGAGTTGTGGACAGCCATCCAAGCGGACCCGGAGCTCGCGGCCACGACCGCGTTGGTGGTGGTGCCCGAGTTTGGTCGAGATCGTGACTTGAACTCGCGTCGCGGCTTGGATCACGGCGATGGCAGTGATGACCTGAACTACGTGACCTGCTTGTGTGCTGGACCGGACTTCCAACGCGGGCTCGTCGTCAAGGACGAGGTCGGGGTGGTCGATGTGGCGCCCACGGTGTGTGATCTGCTGGGCGCCAAGGGACGCGGCGGCCGCAAGCTGCCGCAGTTGTACAGCTAGCCCGTGTCGAGCGCAGGACTTGGTTGGCTTGCGGGCGTGTGCTTGAGCGTGGCGGCTTGGCTGTCGCAAGACACCGTTTCAGGTGCTGGCCAAGGTGCTGGCGCTGCACCGGCTACTGCACCTGCGCAAGGTTGTCTGGCTTGCCATGCGGACATCGAAGAGATGCACCCGCAAGCTGCGCTGTCATGCGTGGATTGTCATGGCGGGAATGCCGACGGTCGCACCAAAGACGAAGCACATGTGCCCGGCAGAGTGTCGCGTGGTGAGGATGAGCGCGTAGCTCCATTGGATGCGGATCTGGCGCGCCGTCGTTTCGAGAACCCGATGGATTTGCGCGTGGTGCAGACCACTTGTGGAGGCTGTCATGCGGATGCGCTGGAACACCTGCGCTTGAGCTTGCACGCCACGACAGCGGGGCACTTGACGGATGGCTACTACGAAGTAGGCGCACGCAAGGACAAGGGCGGCGCCTACGCTGTGTTCGCGACCGATCGCTTTCCGCAAGTGCCCGAGTTCAAGTCGCCCAAGTCGGCCGACGATCTCGCCGCGCACTTTGGCGACCTGACGCGTAAGGAGTGCTTGCAATGCCACCTGTGGTCCGAAGGTCGTGCCGTGCGCGGCCGCGTGGGCTTTGATGGTGAGTATCGCGGCGAAGGCTGCGCTGCGTGCCATGTGCAGTATGCGCACGATGGGTTGTCAACTTCTCGTGACAGGACCATCGATCGCAATGAGCCGGGTCATCCGCTCAAGCACTCCATGCTGCGTGCGGCGCCTACGGAGACCTGTACAAGTTGCCATTGGGGCGATGCCACGATCGGCATGAACTTCCGCGGTCTGGCGGCGGTGCCGCCCGGTGCGCCTGCGGGGCCTGACATCCCCGGCACCACAGCACAGTTGTCCCACCGGCAGTACTTCTTGCAAGACAGCGCGACTCTGCCGCCGGATGTGCACCACCAACGCGGCATGCACTGTGTTGATTGCCACACCGTCAACGACATCATGGGTGATGGCAAGCTGCATGGGCACATGGAGCAAGCGGTCGAGATCGACTGCCGCGATTGTCACGGCGACTTCCAGCAAGCAGCCACGCTGGTGACGCAGCGCGGCACGCACCTCAAGCACCTGCGGCGTGAGGGCGAGGCGGTCATCCTGACCTCGAAGGTTGATGGCAAGGAACACTATGTGACCCAAGTGGTGCACCTGCTCGATCCGCGCCATGAGGACTACAGCGCCAAGGCCGCCGCGGCGATGAACCAGCATCACGCGGGCATGACGTGTCACGCTTGTCACAATGCATGGAATCCCAACTTCTTGGGCTTTCACTTTGATCGCAACGAGTCGCTGACGCAGCTCGATCTGTTGACGGGACGCCGCACGCCCGGGCGAGTGACGACCCAAGAGAAGGTGTTCGCCACTTGGAAGAGCTTGTATCTCGGGCTCGACGAAGAGGGCCGCGTGGCGCCGTACTTGACCGGCTTCTCCACGATGGGTTCGTACACCGATGCCAGCGGGGAACGCGTGGTGGACCAACGCTTGCCTGTGACGCAGGCCGGCTTGTCGGGCATGACGATGATCCATCACCAGATGCACACCACGCGCAAAGAAGGCCGCAGCTGTGTGGATTGCCATCGCGCGAGCGAAGTCTATGGCACGGGTTCTGGTGCGTTCGAGCTGGCGCGTCAAGTGATGTATGTCGCGGATCGCCGTGGGATCGAAGCGGTGGCATTGGATCGCACGCGCCTGGTCGGTTCGGCCGCGCTCGGCAAGTGGGTGTTGCCGGATGTGGTGGACCTGGCACTCGATTGTGATCCGCTGCAGGGCGAAGGACGCTGGCTGTACGCCAGCGAAGGCGGGCACGGCGTGCATGTGCTGGATGTGCGCCAACCGACGGCGATGAGGCATGCGGCCTTCCTCGCCACCATCCAGCCGCGTGGGCTCGAGTTGGCCGGCGATCGCTTGTATGTCGCGGATGGACCGGGTGGCTTGTTGATCGTTGATGTCAGTCAGCCCGTGGAGCCGCGTGTGCTGGGCCGTGCTCCTACGCTGGACGCACAGGCCGTCAAGGTGCGTTGGCCGCATGCATACGTCGCCGATGGTGCCGGTGGCTTGTGGATCTTGGATGTGCGCGCACCCATTGCGCCGCGCGTGGTCGGTGGCTTGCCGCTGGCCACCGAAGGTGAGCCGGCGCGCATCTTGGATCTGGATGTGCTCTTCCAGCCTTCGCGCCCCAAGGAAGGTGGACGCACCACAGCGCGGCGTTTGGTGGCTTGTATCGATGAGCGTCAGGGCTTGATCCTTGTGGATGCAACGGAGCCTGCGCGCCCGCGTCGGTTGGGTGAGGCCAAACGCGCGCCTGACAACTCCACCAGCACATGGCGCGCGGTCGTGCTGCAGCCGAAGGTGGATCTTGCCGATCGCCAAGGTGGCACGCGCACGACTGAGCGTGACTATGCCTATGTGCTCGAAGAGCGCGGCGGTGCGAATCCTACTTCGCGTGTGCTGTTGATGGATGTGAGCGAAGGCGAGCGCGCGCGGCGTGTAGGTGTGATCGGTGCGGGGTCCAGCAGCGAGATGCTGACGCTCGCCAATGTCTACAACGCGCCCTTTGTGCAAACCACACTACTCGTGTCGGGCAGTGATGGTGTGGTGGCGCTGGATGCCTCCACGAGCGCACAGCCTCAGTTGCTGGGGCCCGTGGCTGGATTGCGCGAAGCCTATGCAGCTGTGGTCGAGTCGTTTCCGTTGGACAAGACCATTGATGAGTCGGGGCGACCGCTCAAGGATGTCAGTCACGCCGGCTCGCGTTGGTTGCGTTTGGCAGAGATCGAACGCTTGCTCGATGTGCCAGCAGAGGTCCTCTATGGTCGCGCGCCCAAGCCCGCGGTCTCCATGCCTGCGTTGGCTGCGTTGGTGGAGTTTCAGCGTCTCGATCGTGATCGCTCGGGAGTCTTGGACGCGACTGAGTTGAGTGGCGTAACGGCTACTCTTGACGCGGATACGGACGGGCGCGTGGTCTACGCTGAATTCGCCGCCAGTGCTGTGCGCACGCGCAGTACACGCACCCGTGTGGAAGACGGGCCGGTCGTGGTGGTGCGCTCGCGTGTGGATGAGGATGGAGACCTGTCGCGTTTGCTTGACAGAGTGAATCCCCTTGCATTCGACGCGGATCAAGACGGATCGCTGGCCAAAGATGAGCTGCGCCTGGCTTGGTTTGCGGCCTTTGACTTGGATGGCAACGGTGCCTTGAGTCAGTCCGAGGCTTCGCGCGCGCCGGGTGCATGGCGGGATTTGCGCTGGTCGGATGCGCGCGCCAAAGCGTTGTTCAAGTCCATCGATGTCGATGGTGACGGCAAGCTCAAGCCTGGCGAAGTGCGCGTGCCCGAGATCGAGCAAGCCTTGCTCGATGCAGACCAAGACGGTCGCGTGCGCCTGCCCTTGGTGCGCGGCTCGGCCCAAGATCGTGCCGGTTCACAAGCCTTGGGCGCGATCGAGTGGCCGCTGCGTCGCCGCGAGGCTGTGCCCATGCCTCCCGATGGAGGCAAGGAGCGTCACTATGCACAGTTCGATGCCGATGGTGATCAGCGCTTGACGCGGCGCGAGTTGCAAGGTCGGCGCGACTTGCTGCTCGCTCTCGATGATGATCGGGACCAAGTCGTGTCCGAAGTCGAGCTCCGTGCACGCTTGGATCGCATGGCAGATCTCGGCACGGATGTCTTGGTGGACAGCTTCGCCGCGCGTTGGGATCTCGATGGCGACGGTGTGGTCGAGCCCGGTGAGTTGCCTCTGCCCGCTTGGGTGCGTCGCCGGATTTTGGGCCAGTGATGGCGCTACGACTGACGCCAATAGCCGTCGGCGTCGAACGCGCTGTCTACACGCTGGTAGCCCTTGGCCGTGCGCCCCAAGCTGTCACGCCCAAAGCCGCGAAACAGCAAAGCCAAAGGCGTGATGGCTAAGTAGTACAAGGCCGCGAGGGCCACATTCGTGACCACCAAGCCGATGGGGAAGGCCAGCGCCAAGCTCACGATCCAGAACGGCCGCACGAGAGTGGGGCGCACGAGTCCCAGCAGCAACACCACACCGCCCGCAGCGCACAGGCTCCAGAACACGGGCATGCTCGCGCCCAAGCGCAGCGTCATCCAGCCAATGGCTGCAAAACCCAGCGGCGCAAACCAGGCGAACTGTCGCAATTGCTTGACGCTCGCGTTCCACGGCAGGGTCATCATGCTGCACCTCGCTTCTTGCCAATCATGATGTAGAAGCCGCCTTCGCGTGAACCGCTGATGATCATCTTGGTCTGCGCCAAGCCGCGCTCCAGCGCGCTGCCAGGCGAGGCCGGTTCAAAGAGGCGTTCCTCGGTGGTGAAGTCCTCCCACGGCGAGAGCGGCGGGACGCCATGCACAAAGTCGAAGCCGTTCTTGTCGAACCACTCGAGCACTTCACCCATGGTGTGCTTGGACTCGTGCGGGTGGCGGTACTGGTCGTTGAACCACGACTCTTGCTTGTCGCGGCTCATCTTGGTCGTGCGCAGGTAGCCGTCGATCCAGCGCATGCGACCGCCTGTGGCCTGGAAGACCTTGCGCCGCGCGTCGAGCAGGAGGCGTCCGTATTGGTTGTAAAGGCCGATCACGATGTGTCCACCCGGCTTGACAAGGCGCGCGATGCCCACAAAGCCGCCATACGGGTCGGCGGTGTGGTGCAGCACTCCATTGCACATGACGACATCAAAAGCGCCTGTGGCAAAGGCCGGCTTGAACAGGTTCATCTGCACGAAGCGCACATTGTCGAGCCCTTGGCTCGAACGGAAGCCTTCGGCGAGGCGCAGTGAGTTCAAGCACAGGTCAGCGCCTGTCACGCGCCGCGCGCCAATGCCCAAGAAGTTGGACAGTTGGCCTGTACCGCAGCCGACTTCGAGCACCGTGGCGTCGTGCGGGATCTGCTCGTCCAACAGCCGTGCATAGATGCCGCGCCGCGACTTGGTCAGCAGTGTCTGCACGCTCTCGCGTTCGTCGTAATGCGGGAACGGTTGCTTTTCATAGAAAGCCTTGACCGCCTCCGTCACATCGCCCTGCATCGGCTCGTGAGGGTGGAAGAAGCGCCAGATGCCTTCGTCGCGCACGTACTGCTTGCCACAGTTGCTGCACTGGGCTTGTTGTCCGGCTCGCGTCAAAACGCCTTGACAGGCGGGGCAGGCCCAGGCCGTGCTGATCGCAGGGTCTTGTTCGTGGTGTTGTGCATGCACCACTGCCGGTTGCTCGGCGCGGCGCCACAAGCGGCGATCGGATACCAGCAGGTCCATGCGCGCCGCCAGATACAAGCGCAGCAAGCCTTCGGTGGAGGTTCCATGTTGCGCAGCAGCGAGCTGCAGGCTTTCGCTGCATACCAACGAAGTGCCGCGTGCTGCGCGCACTTGGCTCAGCAACTGCGCCAGTTGCGGTTGACGGCTCGGATTGACCAGGTGCACCCGCACGCGCGCCCGCGTGCTTTGGAGTTGCGCTTCTTGCAATCCATCGAACGCGGCACTCGTGCTGGCACAGAACAACGAGTGCGCCTCATCAGCCAAGGCACACACGATGGGCAAACCGCTGGTTCCAAACCCTGCCAGCGCGCGTTGGGCTGCGCGCAAGCCGTGATCGTCGAGGCTTGTAGGCAAGGCGAGGACGCAGCGAGTGGAGAGAGCCTCGGGCGATACTTCCGCGCCGCCGTAGCACCAAGCCACACTGCCTCCGCCGAGCAGCGTCTGGAGGCCGGCCTCGTCGCGTTGCGCGTCGCTGCAAGGCGAGCCGTGCAAGCCTACGCGCTTCGCGAGGGCGTCCCATGCGCTGGGCGACTCCGGTGTGGCCGTACAGTCCACGGGCGTGCGTGTTTCATCCAACAAGGCATGGCGCGCGAACAGCGCTGCACCTAGTGCTGTGGCGAGACCATCGGCCGCAGGCGCCAAGTGCACGCTCTCAAAGCCGCACTCGGCCAAGAAGCGTCCTCCCAGGCGATTGCGCACCCACGCACCGCCCGAGACCGCGAGCGTGCGCGCTGGTGCCAATGTGCGCAGATGCCGCGCGCTACGCACCAAGATCTCTTCCAAGCACTGCGCCCACGATGCAGCCAGATCGAAGTGCTGCGCTTGCACCGCATCCAGCGGATGCCGCGCCGCGAGGCCCAAGCGCTCCGCCAGCGCTTCCAAGTTGAGCGCCTCTCCATCGAGCAACTCGGCATCGATGTGTAGCGCACCGTCCTCGACCACGCGCGCCACTTTGTTCAGCAACGCATCGCGGTGGGTGGGCTGGCCTTGCACTGCCCAAGCCTCGAAGGTGCGCTCGTCTTGTGCACTCAAGCCCAAGTACGCCAGCAGCGCCGCATGTAACAAGCCCGGCGAGTGGGGGAACTGTGCCTGCGCCAGCGTCCGCAGCTTGGAACCTGAACCCGCACCCAGAGCCACCGCGCACCAATCGCCCTCATCGAGCGCCAGCAGGGCAGTCTCACTATCCGCGCAGGTGTAGTGCGCCGCAGCCAAGTGAGCTTCGTGCGCCGGCACATAGATGTAGCGCTTGCCCTTGAGGCCCAAGTCCGCATCCAGCGCGCGCGCGGCGAACAAGCCGCTGGCGCTCCACCACGGCAGCCGCTTCTTGAAGCTGGCGTAGCTGCCCGGTGCTAGGGCGAGTTCCGTCTCGATGAACCTCTCGAAGCCACGCAGCGGTTTGCCGGCGATGACCACCCAATCCACGCTGCTGGCGCTGCGTCCGGCCCGCTCGAGGCAAGCGCGCGCCGCACGCGAGTTGACCGCGGAGGGGGCCACGGCACGGTCCGGCTCGGCCGCCCATGAGTGGACATGGCTGCCGTCAAGCAGCACAGCGCCGCCGCGCGGCCCACAGGCCGAGATGCCGAGGAAGGTCGTCATGCAGTGCTCAAGTGTAGATCCTGCAACTGGTTGCGGGATCAGCACCTATCGGACAAGTTGGGCCTGAGGCTCCAGCTCTCTCGCGGCGGGCGTGGGAAGGGGGTGCTAGGGAGCGGAATTCGGCGACTATCTTACAAGTTTGCAATTGAGGGCATTCCGCGGCTCCCTCGCCCTGCTCTTCCCGCGCTGCCGTCTGGTACCATCTCCCGCCAAACTATCCGCCCTCCATGGCTCCCGAATCCCGCCCCGAAAGTAGCCGCGAAAGCAGCCCCGCCGCCCGTGCGGATGGCTCGCTACCCAAGCCGTCATGGCTGAAGGTGCCGCTACCGGGCGGTGAGGGGTACACCAAGCTCAAGACGCTGGCGCGCGAGCTCAAGCTCCACACCGTCTGCGAGGAAGCGCGCTGCCCGAACATCGGCGAGTGCTGGAAGGGTGATCACGCCACGATGACCTTGATGGTCTTGGGCGATGAGTGCACCCGGCGCTGTCGCTTTTGCGCTGTCAAAACGGTCGACAAGGCCGCGCCGCCCGACCCCCAAGAGCCGGCCCATGTGGGCGTGGCCGTGGCCGGCATGAACTTGGGCTATGTCGTGATCACTTCGGTGGATCGCGACGACCTGCCGGACGGCGGCTCCAGCCACTACGCGGCTTGCATCCGCGAGATCCGCGCGCGCAGCCCGCGCACCGTCGTGGAGACGCTGATTCCGGACTACCAGCACACGGACCTGGCGACCTTGATGGAGGCCAAGCCCGATGTGCTGGCCCACAACGTGGAGGTCGTGTCGCGCTTGCAGCGCAAGATCCGCGACCCGCGCTGCAGCTTTGAGCGTTCGCTCGAGACCTTGCGCGGTGCCAAGCGCCATCATCCCGAGTGCTTCACCAAGAGTTCGTTGATGGTCGGTCTCGGCGAAACGCACGAGGAGATCATGGAAGCGCTGCAGCAGTTGCGCGGCGCCGGCGTCGACTTCCTGACGCTAGGTCAGTACCTGCGCCCGACGCGTCGGCATGCTCCGGTCAAGGAGTATGTGACGCCCGAGCGCTTCCTCGAACTTGAACGCTTCGCCCGCGGCCTGGGCTTCTTGCAGGTCGCGTCGGGGCCGCTTGTGCGATCCAGCTACAAAGCGGGGGAGTATTACGCTGCGCGTCTCGTACACGAGCGCCGAGCGCAACGCACCGCCGCGAACGGAGGCAACGCAACGTGACTGGGACCGAGATGTTTTCGCTGATCAAGCCCGATGGCGCCGTGAAGGGCAAAGACCCCAAGCTGGCACCGGACGAGTTGCTGCATATCTACCGCACGATGTTGCGTGTGCGCGCCTTTGACGAGGTGTGCATGAAGCTCCAACGCTCGGGACGCATCGGCTTCTCGATTCCGAACCGCGGTGTGGAAGCAACACAGGTCGGGGCCGCCGCCGCGCTGCGCAAGACCGATTGGATCTTCCCGAGCTATCGCGACTTCGGGATGGCGCTGTACCACGGTGTCACGCCGACGGAGATGATGCACACGATGTACGGCAATGGTGCGGACTGCGCCAAGGGCCGTCAGATGCCGGTGCACTTTACCTTCACCGACCCGATCAAGTTCTTCTCCATCAGTTCGCCGATCGGCACGCACATCGTGCAAGCCGTAGGTGCGGCCTACGCGATGCAGTACCGCAAGGAGAAGCATGCAGTGTTGGCGAGCTTTGGCGATGGCGGCACTTCGTCGTTGGGCTTCCACTCGGGCTTGAACTTTGCCGGCGTGTGGAAGTCGCCGGTGGTGTTCTTGTGCCAGAACAACCAATGGGCCATCTCGTGCCCGAGTTCGTCGCAGACCGCTTCGGCGAGCTACGCGATCAAGGCACAGGCCTACGGCATGCCGGGCGTGTTGGTCGACGGCAACGATGTGTTGGCCGTGCGTCAAGTGACCTTGGAAGCGCTCGAGCGCGCGCGCAAAGGCCTCGGCCCGACCTTGATCGAAGCGTACACCTTCCGCATGGGTGGTCACTCGACCTCCGATGATCCGACCAAGTACGTGCCGAAGAAGCTCTTGGCCGAGTGGGAGAAGAAGGACCCGGTCACGCGCTTTGAGCGCTACCTCGCCAAGAAGAAGCTGTGGAAGCAGCCCTTGCGCGACAAGATCTACGCCGAGTGTCTCGACGAAGTGGGCGATGCGGTCAAGATCGCAGAGTCCACGCCGCCGCCGGCGCTGGAGACGATCTTCAGTGATGTCTACGCGACAGTTCCGACGCACATCCGGCGTCAAGGACAAGCTGCATTCGACCTGGCTGCCCGCAAGGGTGACGCTGCCGCAGGAGGCGGCGCGTTCCCGCTGTGATCCAACCGGTTTGATCCTCACCCGCACACGAACGACAGCACGAACCACATGGCGACGCTAACTCTCATCCAAGCCGTCAACGACGCTCTCAAGACCGCGATGCGCACGGACCCGAATGTCCTCGTCTTCGGTGAAGACGTGGGCCCGAAGGGCGGTGTGTTCCTCGCGACCGATGGACTTACGAAGGAGTTCGGCGAGAAGCGCTGCTTTGACACGCCGCTCTCGGAAGATGGCATCGTGGGTGCGGCGATCGGCATGGCGACCAATGGCTTGAAGCCGATCGCCGAGATCCAGTTCCAAGACTTCATCTTCCCCGCGTTCGACCAGATCGTGAGCGAGGCGGCCAAGCTGCGCTATCGCTCGGGTGGTCAGTACACCTGTCCGTTGGTGATTCGCACGCCGTACGGTGGCGGCATTCGCGGCGGCCTGTACCACAGCCAATCGGGCGAAGCGTACTTCTGCCACACGCCGGGCTTGAAGGTCGTGATTCCTAGCACCCCTTACGATGCCAAGGGTCTGCTCTTGGCGTCGATCGATGACCCGGATCCGGTGCTGTTCCTCGAGCCGAAGGCGCTCTATCGCTCGGTCAAGGGCGAGGTGCCGGAAGGCCGTTACACCGTGGATCTGTCGACCTTGCGCACCGCGCGCGAAGGCACTGGCGTGACAGTGTTCTGCTACGGCGCGATGGTGCCTGTGTGCTTGCGCGCCGCTGAACAAGCCGCCGCGAAGGGCATCGAGTGCCATGTCGTCGACTTGCGCACGCTGCTGCCGCTGGACGAAGAAGGCGTGATTGATGCTGCCAAGAGAACTGGACGCGTGGTCGTGGTGCACGAAGCGCCGCGCTTCTGCGGGTTTGGTGGCGAAATCAGCGCGATTCTGGCTGAGAACTGCATCGAGTGGATGGAGGCGCCGATCGTGCGCGTGACGGGCTTTGATACGCCCTTCCCGAACACGCTGGAGCACCACTACATGCCCGATGATCGTCGCGTGCTCGATGCTGTCGAGCATGTTTGGAACTACTGACACCGCATTCGCACAGCCGTACAACCTCGACCCGCGCACTCACACACCATGGCTAAGATCGACTTCAAGTTGCCGGACATCGGCGAAGGCATCGCCGAGGGCGAAATCGTTAAGTGGCTCGTCAAGGCGGGCGACACGGTCAAAGAACACCAAGCGGTCGTCGAAGTGATGACCGACAAGGCGACGGTCGAAGTGCCTTCGCCGGCTGCTGGTGTGATTGGCGAGTTGCGCGCGACGGAAGGTCAAACGGTGCCGGTGGGCAGCGTGATCTTCACGCTCGAAACGACAGGCGCGGCGCCGGTGATGATGTCGCATGGTGGTGGTCATGCGGCACCGGCCAAGGCTGCGGCAGCACCTGCACCTGCTGCAGCGCCTGCTGCTGCGCCCGCCGCGGCGAGTGGCAAGCTGCTGGAGTTCAAGCTGCCTGACATTGGCGAAGGCATCGCGGAAGGCGAGATCGTCAAGTGGCTCGTCAAGGCGGGCGAGAGCGTCAAGGAACACCAAGCGGTCGTCGAAGTGATGACCGATAAGG
>JBILXQ010000314.1:0-3962 GCA_044378375.1 Planctomycetota bacterium | reverse complement strand
TGACACTGCCGGAAAAGGAACTGCTGCGCGTCGGCTACCTGCCCGAGGAAGTCGCGGCCGGTGTGTCGCTGTGGCAGCCCGATGACAAGGGCTGTGGACGCTGCACCGCGGGCTACAAGGGCCGCTTCGCGATCCTCGAAACCTTGCTGCTCGACGAAGCCGTGCGGCGCATGGTCGTCGAGGGCGCCAACGTGCACGACATCAAGAAACAAGCAATCAAGAGCGGGATGTTGACTCTGCGGCGCGTTGGCTTGCTCAACGCAGCGCGCGGCCGCACCTCGCTGCAAGAAGTCCTCAACACCACGCTCGACGACTAAGGCACACGACATCTATGGCAACCTACAAGTACGCAGCAAAAGACTCCGGCGGCAAGACCGTGGAAGGTGTGGTGGAAGCCACGGATCGCGGCGGAGCCGTGGGTGAGTTGCGCCGCAAGAACCTCGTCGTGTTGAAGCTGGACGAAACCAGCTCGTTTGCGCGCGGCACCGCGCGTCTCGGCGGCGGTTCGCTGTTCCAACCCAAGGCCACGGCCAGTGCCGTGGAGCGTGTCATTTTTACGCGACAGCTCTCGACCATGGTGGGGTCGGGTCTCGCGTTGTTGGAATCACTCGAAGTGCTGGCAGATCAGGCGGAAACGCCCGGCATGAAGAAGGTCTGCGACACGCTCGTGGCCGAGGTGCGCGCCGGCAACGACCTTTCGTCGGCGATGGAACGCTGTCCCAAGGTCTTCGATCAACTCTATGTCTCGATGGTGCGCGCCGGCGAAGCGTCGGGCCAGATGGACACGATCTTGGAGCGCTTGGCCGAGTACCAAGAAGAAAGCGAACAGCTCAAACGCGAGATCAAAGCCGCGATGACCTACCCTGTCATCTCGCTGTGCCTTGTGATCGGCATCACTCTGTTCTTGATGCTCTTCATCGTGCCCGGCTTCCGTCAGGTCTATGAATCGATGGACGCCGACTTGCCCGGCATCACGACCTTCACGCTCGAGCTTTCTGAATCCCTGAAAGAGAACTGGGCCATTTGGTTCGGTGGCGTGGCCGCACTGGCGGCGGGCTTTGTGTCGTGGAAGCGCACCGAGTCCGGTACGCGCACCTGGGATCGCTTTGTGCTCAAGGCTCCGGTCTTTGGTCCGCTGATGCAAAAGCTCGCGCTCGCGCGCTTCTCGAAGACCTTCGCGACCTTGGTGCGCTCAGGTGTGCCGATCATGGGCACGCTCGACATCGTGGCCTCGACCTCGGGCAACAAAACCATCGAGAAAGCGGTGCTCGACAGCCGCGACAGCGTGCGCTCGGGCAACTTGTTGTCTGAGCCCTTGGCCAAGTCGCCGGTCTTCCCGCCGATGGTGGTGCGCATGATCGCTATTGGCGAGCGCACCGGCAGCCTCGACACGCTGCTCGAGAAGATCGCCGAGTTCTACGACCAACAGGTCAAGGCGGCCGTGAAGTCGCTGACCAGCATGATCGAACCGATCTTGATCACCGCCATGGGCGTGATCGTGGGCGGCGTGGTGCTGGCCGTGTTCCTGCCCATCCTGGATGTGGTCTCGAAACTGGGTGGCGGCTGATTCGAGCCGAATTCCGCACCGATTCGCTCAAGGGGGGCTCCCCGGCCAGACGACATAGGCCGTGTGAGCCCCTCGGGCTTTCCACGGCTAGTACGTGGGAAGAGGGGCCGCCGCGGCAGCCCCTGAGGACTGCGCGAGGGAAAGAGGGACAAGGGACAAACACAGTACAATGATTCGTAATCGCAAGAACTCGGGCTTCACGCTGATCGAGCTGATGATCGTTGTGGCCATCATTGCCATCATCGCCTCCATCGCCATTCCGAAGCTCATGAGCGCGCGCCTCTCCGCTAACGAAGCGGCCGCCATCTCCACACTGCGTTCCATCAGCTCCTCGCAGGCCACCCTGCAGAGCTCGGGCGCGATTGACTCCGACGCCGACGGCGGCGGTGAGTACGGCTACTTCGCCGAAATGGCGGGCACCGTGCCGATGCGCACCAGCAACGCTGGCGCCCCGGCCGCCGGTGTCGCTGGTACCGACGAGTTGAGCCCGGCCGTGTTGGCCTCGGCCTTCGGCACTGTCGACGCGAACGGCTATGTGTCGCGTTCGGGTTACTACTTCCAGTTGTGGCTCCCCGGCGCGACCGCCGGTGGCGTGACCCCGGGTGTCGGCGAAGCAGCCAACGGTGGTGCGGATGCCGCCAACTTCCCGGACTCGGACAACTGCGAGATCATGTGGGCCTGCTACGCCTGGCCGATGGATGTGGAAGGCACGGGCAACCGCGTGTTCTTCATCAACCAAGAGGGTGACCTCCTCCAGTGCCAGAACCGCGCTGCTACGCCCTACAACGGCACGACGAACACGCCGGGCTTCGACGAGGCCTTCCAGACTGCGGGCGACATGGCCAGCGGTTTGCGCATCGGCACCGCCGGCGGCACGGACAACACGATCTGGACGCCCGTCCAGTGAGTTAGCCGTACAGGCAGCCTGAACTTGCGGGAGCGTCGCGACGAGCGGCGCTCCCGCCCTTTTGTCAGGACGGCAAGCGGAACAGCGCGCGTGCGTTGGCGCTGGTCAGCGCCGCCAGCTCGGCCAATGTGCTGCCGCGCAACTGCGCCAGGCACTCGGCCGTTTCGCGCAAGAGTGCCGGCTCATTGCGTCGACCGCGGGCACTTTGCGGCGGCAAGAAGGGGCAATCGGTCTCGATCAGGATGCGCTCGGGCGGTGCGGCGGCGGCGGCAACGCGCAACTCCGTGTTCTTCGGATAGGTGACCACGCCCGAGAACGACAGGTGGAAACCCAACTCGACGGCGCGTGCGGCTTCGCGCGGGCCACCGGTGAAGCAATGGAACACGCCGCGCTGCACACCAGTCGCGGCGATCACGTCAAAGCACGCCTCGAACGCGTCACGGCAGTGCACGATGAGCGGCTTGTCCAGTTCTTTTGACAGGCGCGCATGCCATGCAAAGGCCTCCAGTTGCGCTTGACGCGGGGAGTACTCTTTGAACCAATCGAGCCCGCTTTCGCCTACGGCGAGCACTTGCTCGCGCTGGCACAGCTCGCGAATCGTGGCGCGCGCGGCCTCGTCAAAGCCGGCTGCGTCATGCGGGTGCACACCTGCGGTAGGGGAGAACTCCGGATGGAGCGCGGCCATCTCGACGGCCTGCAAGCTGGTGCGCACATCCGTGCCCACCAAGACGAGGTGCTCGACACCCGCAGCGCGAGCGCGCTCCAGCACGGCGCTGAAATCGCCTTCAAAATCGCGCCAAAACAGATGCGCGTGCGTGTCGATGAGCATGGCTCACTCCTCGCAATGCTGTTCGAGCAGGTCGATCAGGAAGCGCAACATGTTGGGATCTGCTTCGCGGTCGGCCACCTCGCGGAACAGAGTGCAGGCGCCTTCCTTGGGCAAGGTGTCGCGCAGTGCTTGCGCCGCCTTGCGGCGCAGGTAGCCGTCACCAGTCGATTCCGTCAGCACGGTGCGCAGCGCGCGCTCACCGGCCGGATCGGGCCGCCGGCCGAGCTCCTTGATGGCGCGCACTCGTGACGCGCCGTCCAACAGGATGTCGGTGCTGACACTGCACAACTCCGGCAACGGTGAACGCCCCGCGCCATCGCAAGCATCCACCCAGGCCTTCACGAGGAACTCTTGGGGCGGGAGCGTGCGTCCCGGACGCGCATTGCCGATCCACGGCTGGAGTACTTCTAACGCGCGCTGCGGGTTCACCTCGCCCAAGAGCAAGGTGGCCTCGGTGCGCAAGAACATCGACGGCCCGAACTCCGTCACCAAACTTGCCAGCAGGTCCGATGTACCCGCCGGATCGCACTTGGCGGCCACCCGCAGCAACGCGTACTCGACATCTTGGACAGGTTCGGTGCGCCGCTGCAGCTCGGCCAGCGCGTACTTGCCTACGGCCGGGCCTTTGCTGGACAGCTCCGCGATCAGTTCCAGCCGCC
>JBILXQ010000313.1:0-3970 GCA_044378375.1 Planctomycetota bacterium | reverse complement strand
GGGGTGCGGACAGAAGGCGGGTGTGAAGGCGGTCATCGCGTAGGTGCTCCGCCCATACGGACGAATCACGCGCGCCGGGTGGGACAGCTAGTTGGGATTTCTGTGCACACTGGTCGGGGCCAGTATCACTGAAGGCTCAACTCCTCCCCCACCACCACCCTCTCCACCGGCTGCAACACCACCACCGGCTCCCCCGACTCCTGATCCACAACGCGCGCCGACGAGTGATCTCGCCCCGCCCAGCGCTCCACATCCCCCAACTCCACCGACACCTGCCGCGATACACCCTTCACCTCCATGGTCACCCCATAGAGCCCTTCACACGCCGCCATCGTGAGCTTCTTGTGTGTCACCACCACGAACTGGGTATGGCTACGGAACCCATCGAGCATCGCCAAGAAACGGCCGACGTTGGCCTCGTCGAGAGCGGCGTCGACTTCGTCCAAGATACAGAACGGGCTCGGGCGGGCCTCGAAGACGGCGAAGAGGAGCGCGAGGGCGGTCATCGTGCGCTGGCCGCCGGACAGCAAGCTGATGGGGAGGAGTTCGCGGCCGGGCGGGCGGGCGTAGATGTCGACGCCGGCGTCTAGGGGGTCGGCGCCTTCCTCCAGTGTCACATCTGCTTTACCGCCGCCGAAGAGCTGGCGGAAGATGCGTTGGAAGTTGGTGCGCACGGCCTCGAAGGTCTCGAGGAAGAGCTTCTTGCTCTCGCCATCGATGGTGGCGATGGTTTCCTCGAGTGTGCTGCGTGCTTGTTGGAGGTCCGCGCGTTGTGTCTCCATGAAGGTCAGGCGACCGCCGGCTTCCTCGAGTTCGGCCATCGCTTCCATGTTGACGGGGCCGAGCTTGTCGAGACGGGACTTGAGTTCGCGCACGTGTACGTCCAACTCATCGAGTGCTGCGTTGGTCGCGAGGTCCGCGTCGGGCGTGAAGCCCTCTGACAGAGCCAGCTCATCCAACTGCAGCTCTTCCTGAGCACGGCGTACGATCTCATCGCGCGCCATAGCAGTCTTTTGTTCGTCCAAGCGCAGCTCAGCGAGGCGGCCTTGCAGGCCTTCGATCTCGCGCGAGAGGGAATCCATGGCGACGCGTGCTTGCCCGAGGAGCAAACGCGCGCTGTCCAGGCGCGTACGCAACTCGCCCGCTTCTTCCTCCAGTGCGGCTCGTTCCTTAAGGATCGTGGCGCTGCGTTCCTCCAGCGCGGCCACTTCCTCGCGGTCGGTAGTGGCCGCCTGCGCGTGCTCCTCGGCCAAGCGACCAGCACGGCCGGACTCGAGCCGGGTCTCCTCTACTACCGAGCGCAGGTCACGCACGCGGCGTGAGGCCCCGTCTAGCTCGGTACGCAGAGTCGTGGCCTCCAACTGTGCTAGTGCGAGTTCCTGGGCCTTGGCAGCACGCATTTCCTCCAAGGCTGTGCGTCGTGCCTCCACATCGCGCAAGGTCTCTGCCTCACGCGCATGATCGGCCTCAGCTTGTTCGCGTGCTGCACGCGCTTGGGACAGCTCATTCTCCATGCGGGCGATTTGCGCCACTGCAGAGGAGCTCTCCTGCTCGATGCCACGCAACATCGAATCTTGGTCGCGCAAGCGGGCGCGCGCTGTAGCCAACGCACTCTCGGCCGCATTGCGTGCGACTCGACGCGCTTCAAGTTCTTGGGAGCTCTTCTCCCACTCCTTTTGCAGTGCAATGCGTTGCGCCGCAATCTCTCCGCGCTGAGCATCGAGTGCGTCAATCTTCTTGTCCAATTCCTCAACACCAGCGCGCAACTGCGCGGCGCTGGAACGACGCGAGACCGCACCTTGACCGGCAGCACGATGGCCGCCGTGCACACTCGCTGCGTCCACCAACTCGCCTTGCGGCGTGACGAAGCGCAGAGACGGATGCAGTGCCACCAACTCCAAGGCTGCCTGCAGATCACGAGCAAGCCAGACACCCGCCAACAAGGCGCGAGCAAGGCCTTCGTAACCATCATCCACCTCGACACGCGCGAGCAACGTGCCCAGCGTGCGGGTGTCATCGGAAAGTGCCGCCTCATCACTGTCGGTGCCACCAAAACCAGCACCGCACACCAGAGACATCTGGCCCGCTTCGCGCGCACGCAGCCAATCCATGACCGCGCCCACGCGTGCAGGGCTATCTACCACCAGCGCCCCGGCGCGACCACCAAGCGCGGACTCCAAGGCGCGCGCATGCGACACATCCGTACGCAGATGGTCGGCCACGATGCCGCTTAGCGCATCCTTGGTGAACGGCTCGCCGCGCTTCTCGATGGCCTCGAGCACCTTCTTTGCGCCCGTGGACAGTTCTTCAAGGTCCCGCTCGCGCGCGAGCAGCACTTCGATGGTGCTCTGCGCACGTGCGCGATCGAGTTCCAACTGCTTCTTCTCTTGATCGGCGCGCGAAACAGCTGTCGCAGCTTCCTGCATGTGCTGCGCCAACTCGCGGCGGTGCACTTCGTGCTCGCCTTGAGCACGCGCCGCCTCGGCGGCCATGCGTTCATGTTCCGCCTGCTCGGTACGCAACGCCTCGACGATCGCCAGCGCTTCAGTCAAGCGTGTGGACGCAAGCCCAACACGCTCCTTGAGCGGCACCAAAGCGGCATCGAGGGCCGCAATGCGGTTGTCGTTCTGAGTGCGAGCCGCATACAAGCGCAGCGTAGTCTGGTTGGCGCGCTCTTGAGCACCGCGCAAGGCTTGGGATTCGCGATCCAGCTCCACCTGAGCTTGCGCACGCTCCATGTGCGTTTGATGCGCCGCACGCGCACGCGTCTCCAACTCAGCCAACTCGGTTGCGAGGCGCTGCAACTCGGCCTCACGCTCTGAGAGCAACGCGGACAGTCGTCCGGCACGCTCGCCCTCTTCACGCGCGGATTGCTCGCGTTGCGCTGCACGCGAAGCCAGTTGCGCACGACGCTCATCCACCATGCGCCCGTCACCCGACAACCGCGACGCATCGGCCGTCAACGTCTCGATGCGGGCAGCAAGAACTTCCGATTCCTGCTGGCGCAACTGGAGTCCTGCCTCGGCCTCGTCGCGCGCAGCACGCGCCTGAGCGATGTGCTCCTCATGCGCGCTGGCCTGTGTACGCAGCGACAGCAACTCTTCAGCGCCTTGGTGTGCACGATGGCGCAACAAGCGTGTGCGTCCCTGTGCCCATTCATCACGGGCCGCAACCCAGCGTTCTGCTTTGCCTGCTTGGATCTTGAGCGAGCGCACGCGCGAGGCCAACTCGCCAATCAGGTCATCAAGGCGCGTCATGTCATCCGCGACACGCTTGAGGCGCAACTCCGCTTCGTTCTTGCGCTGGCGGTAACGCGAGACACCGGCCGCTTCCTCGAAGATGCGCCGCCGCTCGAGCGGATTGGCCGACAACACCGAGTCGATCTTGCCTTGTTCGAGCACGGAGTAGCCGCGGCTACCCAGGCCCGTGTCGAACAGCATCTCGCGCACATCCTTGAGGCGCACTTTCTCGCCATCGAGCAAGTACTCGCCCTCGCCGGACTTGAACACGCGCCGCGTGATCGACACCTCCGGCCCGCGCCCCTGCAAGATGTTCGCGGAGTTGTCGAGAGTCAGCGTCACTTCGGCCACGCCCAACGGCGGACGCGACGCGCTGCCCTTGAAAATGACATCGGTCATCTCCGAGCCGCGCATGCTGGTCGGGCGCTGTTCACCCAAGACCCACCGCGTGGCATCGACAATGTTGCTCTTGCCGCAACCATTCGGCCCCACGACTCCCGTCAGTGTTTGCTGACCAAAGTCAAAGGTCGTACGGTCCGCGAAGGACTTGAAACCAAACAGTTGCAGTCGCTTGAGGCGCATGGTGCGGTTCTAGCTGTCCTCGGCGCGCGCGGCGCCAAAGTCCGGAGTGTCGAGCGTGTCGACAGAGAAAAGCGGGGCTGTGCCAGCACGACTCGCGCGTGGCAAAACCACCAACGGTGCTGCGCCCGACCGAATCCGCGCGCGGCGGG
>JBILXQ010000312.1:0-3972 GCA_044378375.1 Planctomycetota bacterium | reverse complement strand
GAGGGGCTGAGGGGCGGAGCGCAGCATGCTGCTGCGGCTCCAGATGATGAGGTTGCGGCGACGGCCGCTGCGAATCGGGTCGACGCGGTGGCGGTGCCGTCCTGCGTGCAGAACCGCGTGTCCAATCGAGTGGACAACTTCGATCTCTTCGTGCGGACGCACGGCGGTCTGACGATGCAGATCGCAGCGCAAGCCCATCATCATCAGCTCGGCACCACGAAAGTGGTCGCCCAAGCACAGGTTGATGGTGACTTCGCTGTCGTCGACGTGAAAGCCTAGCTCTTCGTCGGTGTCGCGCGAGTAGTCCACTAGGTAGCTGTGGTGGGTGTCGAGTGCGTAGGGTGCGAACTCAGGCAGCAAGCGTTGAGCTACAGGCGCCAGTCGCGCATGGATTTCGTCCAACAGCGGACCGAAGCCCAAGGCCGCCAAGTTCACGCCGTGCTCATGCATGGAGTTAGGCGCTTGCAGAGGTGCTGTCAAGTCTGCTTGTCGGCGGTCGACTTGGCTCAAGAAGCGTGCGCACGCCTCCGGCCGCAGCACGGGGACTTGATACACATGCGGCCCCACCTCGGTGGGCGTGCCTAGCGGCAGCCAGTCGGACTCATGCAGCACGGTCATGGGCTCGCCGTAGTATGACAGGTGTCCTGTCGCGTATGCTCGGGCCATGGGCTTCTACTATCGCCGCTCCATCAACATAGGGCCGTTTCGCGTCAATCTGAGCAACCGCGGGGTTGGGTACTCGGTGGGCGGGCGCGGCTTTCGAGTGGGTCGTAGTGCCTCGGGCCGTCGTTACACCAGCTTTGGAGTGCCCGGAACGGGCGCAGGTTGGCGTGGTGGCTGTGCTCTGGTCCTGCTTGGCTCTCTTGCCGCTGCATGGACCGTGGTGCGCGTGTGTCAGGAGTACTTGGCATGAATCTCACATGGAAGCGCACGCTGCGCACTACGCATTCGGAACGGTTTCTTGCCACGCGTGCGGACCAAGATGTGGCCGCGGTAGACCTGCACTACTTGGCCGACGGCACAGTGGCAGGCACCGTGATCGTGCTGGAGGATGCGGGCTTGAGGGAAGACGAAGTCCCCGCCCTGCTGCGTCAGCTGGACGAGGACTTCTTGCCTGGTGTGGATGAGCGCGAAGGCTCGCTCATGTACACCGTCGTGATCGGGCGTGTGCTGGGTAACTACGAGTCGGTGCCAGAAGCTCGCTCGTGAGTTCCTCGCCGCTCAGATGAGCGGCGTCTTGCCCGGCACTGCGACCTCGACAGCCGGTAGCGGTCCGAACTCGTACTTGGCGGGTGCCAAGTTGAGTTGACTCTCCATGGCCTGCTTCCACGAGACTTGCACGCCGGTGTAGGCACTCATGCGGCCCATCACCGCGGTCATGGTCGACTCTGCGATGCGGCGCCCTTCGTTGATGGGTTCGTTGCGTTCAATCGCCGCCACGAGGTGCTTGTGTTCCTCGACGTACGGGTTCGGATTGGCGCCTTCGTAGACCCACACCTGGCCATCGCGGCCCACGATGCGCGCGCCACCTGACTGGGTGTAGAGCGTGCCCTTGCTGCCCACAATGACTTCATCCACGCGTGAAGCGCAGCCATCGATCTGGCGGCAGTAGCTCATGCCGCTGGCGCCGTTCTTGTACTCATACTCGATGGCAAAGTGATCGAAGATGTGGCCGTACTCGGCGCCGCGGCGCACTTCGCGTCCACCCATACCTGTTGCGCGTACAGGCGGTCCACCCATAGCCCAGTTGACCACATCGAGGTTGTGCACATGTTGCTCGACAATGTGGTCACCCGAAGTCCAAGTGAAGTAGAGCCAGTTGCGGATCTGCCACTCCATGTCGCTCATCTCAGGAGTGCGCTGCTTGACCCACAGCCCACCCTGGTTCCAATAGCAACGCGCCGCCACCACATCGCCGATGGCACCGCCCTGCACGCGCTTCATCGCTTCTAGGTAGCACGCTTCGTGACGGCGTTGGGTGCCCGCCACAATGGAAAGGCCCTGTTGTTCAGCCAGTTCGGCCGAGGCGATCACCGAGCGGACGCCTGCCGGATCCACGGCAACGGGCTTTTCCATGAAGACATGCTTGCCGGCTTTGACAGCTGCAGCGAGATGGATCGGACGGAAGAACGGCGCTGTGGCCAAGATGACGATGTCGACGCCCGAGTCGATGACCTTCTGGTACGCGTCAAAACCAACGTACACGCGCTCGTTCGGCACGGTGCCGCGTGCGCCATGGCCCGCGATGGCGTTGCGGCTGCTGGTGACGCGATCTTCGAACAAATCGCCTAGCGCATGAATCTGAATGCGCGGGGACGCCGTGAGCGCATCCACTGCGGCGCCTGTGCCGCGACCTCCACAGCCGATCACACCAACCTTGAGCGGCGCTGTGCGATCTTGCGCACCACCGCTGCGCGAGAGGATTGCAATGCTGCCTGCGGCAGCAGCCGCTTGGAGGAACACGCGCCGTGTAGCGCCGGTGTGGACGGATGTGTCGGGGGAGGCTGCGTCGTGCATGCCTCGAAGATACCTCAGGACTTGGCATCGCGGTGCGACAGAGCACCACTTGCTTGCAAGCCTTGCAGCACGCGCGCCTGACTCGCCGGACGGCACACGAGGAACTCATCCACGCGCGGATCGGCGGCGTTGTAGCGCATGGGCGTGCCATCGAGGCGCGAGACACTCCAGCCTAGGCCGCGCGCCACGCACTCTGGCGCGCAGGTGTCCCACTCCTTGAGGCCCTTGCGGTGTGCGTAGAGATCGGCTTGGCCAAACAGCAGCAGCGCCACTTTCGCGCCAACGCTGCCGCAGCGCACCTCCACAGCGTTCACTTGCTGGGCAAAGGCCGGCATCCAGCTGGGCGTATGGCTGCGCGACACCGCTACACGCAACGGATCATGGGTTGCAGACGCACCCGTGTGCAGTTCGAGCGGGGCCAACTGCGCCTCCGCGCGGGCATCAGGTACTTCGCCACCGAGTGTGTGCGTGCTGGTGCACACACCCCACAAGGTGCGCCCTTGCGACGGCAGGGCCACCGCGCCTAGCTGACAAGCTCCCTTGACAGTCAAAGCCACATGGACGGCCCAGTCTTCGCGCAGTTGGCTGTACTCGCGCGTGCCATCGAGAGGATCGATGATCCACACGCGCTCTTTGCTCAAGCGCGTGGCGGTGTCGGCCGTTTCCTCCGAAAGGATGCCGTCATCCGGTCGCGCGCCGCGCACCAAACCCTGCAGGTAGCCATCGGCCGCTTGATCGCCAATGTCGGCCAGCATGTCGCCGCTCCAGCGGCCCGTCCCGCGCAAGGCTAAGGCTCTGCGGCCGGCTTCTTGTGCGGCTTCGATGGCAAAGACGAGGTCCGCGTGCAGGGTCTGGGGCAGTTCAGTCGGGAGTGCGGGCCAGTGCATTGCTCTCATCATCCGTTGTCGCTTCGACTCTGTCGAGGCGCTCGTTAGACTCTCCGTCAATCATGACCCTCACTATCGGCCAAACCGCTCCTGACTTCACCCTCAAGACCCAAGACGAGAAGGACTGGAAGCTCTCCAGCTTCCGCGGCAAGAACGTAGTTCTCTTGTGGTACCCGCTCGACTGGAGCCCGACCTGCGAGAAGGAGAACTGCAAGCTCTCCGTCGACATGCCGCTGAAGGGCAACGATGTGGTGGTGGTCGGCATCAGCCGCGACTCGACTTGGTCTCACAAGGCTTGGAAGCAGCACTTCAAGATCAGCCACGACCTGCTGGCCGATCCCATGCTCGAGGTCACCAAGCAGTACGGCCTCGTCCATCCGGCTCAGTTCATCAGCCATCGCGCCACCGTCATCGTGGACAAGAATGGCAAGGTAGCGTTGTGCGAAATCCAGCAAAACACAGGTGCGGAGCGCGATTGGGCGCCGATCCAAGCCTGCCTTGCCAAGCTGGCTTGACAGTACTCGCGCAACTATGCGCTTGAGGCGCGGCTGGAGCCAGGTGCTCCAGC
>JBILXQ010000029.1:0-14439 GCA_044378375.1 Planctomycetota bacterium | reverse complement strand
TCAGACCTTTGGTGCGCACCAACACCAAGAACGCGCCGACTTGGATCTCGCTCTCGGTGCCCGAGAGAATCGCCGTGAAGGCGCGATCCGCCTCTTCTACGCTGAGGTTGCGCGTCCCCTTGTGGCCGGGCCCAAGGATGCGCAGGTAGTGACGCAGACTCATTGAGGGTTCGTCTTGATCCTACTTGGTGGGCGCCGGACGCCCCAAGAGCTGTTGGTGGTTCTCCCAGATCACGCGCTCTAGTTCGGCGGCGGCCAAGTCCAAGCCAACGGCACCGGGGTGCTCGTCATCGACAGCAATGTCGGGGATCTTCAGTCCGCTGGCTTTGTAGACGGGCAAGATGTCCACGAAGGTGAACCCGCGCGTTTCGGCGGCGGCGCGCACCTTCGGGATCAGCTCGGCGAAGGGATAGGGCTCCCACTCGACGCGCTTGCCATAGCTGGGGAAGCCCGCGATGACCACCTGCAGGCCGCGCTCAGCGCACAGGCGCTGGGCCTTGTCATAGGCCTTCAAGAACTCGGGCCAGTGCGGACCATCCTCGGAGTGCAGCCAGAAGTACTGGTGTCCGCCGTGGGTCTTGATGCCCACCTCGCGCCGCATCGCCGCCCAGGCGCGCAGCAGGTTCCAGCGCTCCCACCACAGGGTCTCCTTGAAGACCTGGTGCAGCGGTTGGATCGGCTCGGCCTCGGGGCCGTTGGGGTGGTAGTCGATGATGACGAGGTCGGGATCGAGCGGCAGAGCCTTGGTTTCCAACGCAGCGACCTCGTCGCGCGTGGCGTAACCGCCAACGCCAAAGTTCAGCACCTCGTAGCGCGTGCCTGTGCCGGCGGCGCGCGCATTCAAGCGCGCTTCCAAGCGTGCGGGGTAGGACTCGTCATCCTTGACCGTCCAGCCAAAGCCGACCGAAGCGCCCATCGACACGATGCGGATGGTTCCTTTTGCTTTTTCCTTAGAAACCTCGGCACCGCGCGATCCAACTGAATTAATGGCGATATCGGCCCCGCGCAGCGACCCACGCGCTCCCGGATTCAACTCATACTTCAGTCCCGGTTCTGCCGATTTGCGGTGAATCGTGTGGGTCCACACGTTCTCGGCGATCGGCGGCAAGGGCTGCCGGAACTTGACGGGACGGAACCACTCGAGCGAGTACTCGACCGCCAAGATGAGACCGACAAAGAACAGCAGCGTAACGAGCGGAAAGACCCATGCGGGTCGGCGCTTGGGACTGGGCGCGTTCGCGGCGGCATCCGTGTTCGTGGGCTCGGCCATGGCTCTCTAATCCTACAACGCGGTCGACGCAAAGCCCTATCCCTACTTCCCTTGCGAGGGTTGCTGGGCTGTGGGAGACTGCGACCGCGCCCCTCGCGTCCCCATGCACATCCTCGGCATCTCGGGCTACGGCAGCGACCGCGCCGTAGCTCTGATCACGAACGGAGTCCTCGTCGCCGCTGCGCGCGAGGATCGGTTCACGCGTGTCGTCGAGGAAGACGGCTTTCCTCACCAGGCGTTGCGTTGGTGTTTGGCCGAGGCGGGTGTGTCGATCGAGCAGATCGATCTGGTGGCCTTCGCCGAAAAGCCGCTGCAGCGTTTTGAACGCGTGCTGGAGACGGCGGTGGCGTGGGCGCCGCTAGGGTTCGGGTACTTCACGCGCGTGCTGCCGGGTGTGCTCGGGCGGCGCCTGACGATGGGCCGCGAGCTCGACAAGGCGCTCGGGCTGAAGGGTCGGCGTTACATCTGGGTCGAACAGGCCGAAGCGCATGCCGCCACGGCGTGGTTTGGTAGCGCAGGTACCGGCGATGCGGCCATCGTTGTCATGGATGCGGCTGGCGAGCGCGCCTCCATGGCGTGGGGCGTCGGGCGCACCGGACGCATCGAGTTGCGCGCCGAACAAGCTCAACCGCACAACCTAGGTTTGGTGTGGGCTTCTGTTGCGCGCCACTTGGGCTTCGCGGCGGTAGGCGGCGAGCGCAAGGTGATGGACCTCGCGCGTCACGGGCAGCCGACTCAGTACGAGGCTTTGCTGCGCGGGCTGTGCGAGCTGCGCGACGATGGGTCGTTCCGTTTGGACATGGAGTGTTGGGAGCGCGGTGCTGACGAGACGCGCACCAGCCCGGTGTTCCATGCGCGCTTTGGTGTGCCGCGACATCCGTACGACCCGATTGAACAGAAGCACAAGGACTTGGCTGCTTCGGTGCAACGCTTGCACGAAGAGGTGCTGCTGCGCACGGCGCGGCATGTGCAGGCACAGACCAAGCTGGATCGTTTGGTGTTGTCGGGCAGCCTGTGTGCCAACAGCCTTGCGAACGCGCGTTTGGTGCGCGAAGGCCCCTTCCGCAGCGTCGAGGTGCATCCAGCCTGTGCGGGCGGTTCGCTGGCGCTAGGAGCGGCGCTGTTGGTGAGCCGGCAACTGTTGGGCCAAGAGGGACAGGCTCAGGTGCTATGTGGTCCGTCCAGTACTCTTGACGAGACGCGCACGGCGCTAGAGGAAGGCAAGGCCACTTGGTGTGCGGTGGAGCGCGAGGCCTTGGCGCAACGCACGGCCAGCGCACTGGCGGCGGGACAGGTGGTCGCTTGGGCGCAAGGGCGCGCGGAGCTGGCGCAGCATTCGCTAGGAGCGCGCTGTCTGCTGGCCGACCCGCGTGGCAAGGCAGTGCGTGACCACATGGAATTGCGCGTGCGCTTCCAGCAGGGCTTCGGCGCGTTGCGCGCCTTGGTGTTGCAGGAGCGGGCGCACGAGTGGTTTGAGGTCGGACAAGCAAACTTGACAGCGGGCCTGATCGAAGTCCTGCCGCGCAACGCCGCCCTGTTGCCGGCTGTGGTCCAGCCCAACGGCACTGTCTGCGTACAGACCGTCGACCGCGTGCAGCAACCAGAGTTAGCGGCCGTGCTGGAGGCTTTCGAGCGCGCGACTGGTTGCGCGGTGTTGGCCACGGAGAGTCTGGCCTTGGGCAGCGGTCCCTTGGCCTTGTCCGCGCGCGATGCGTGGATCATGTTCATGACGGGCGAAGGCGATGCCTTGGCACTCGGCACGGCTTGGCTTGATAAGCGCGCGCAACGCGCCGAGCAAGACGCGCGTCGCGCTGACCCGCGCGGAGCGACACCGGATAACGCGGATGATGATCCGGCGCTACGCGAGCTGTTGCGCTGCCCTGCCTGCGGCGGCGCATTCGCCTTCACCGGCATCGAAACGGCAACCTGCCAAGGCTGCGGAGCGCAGCGTGTGCGCGAAGAAGGCCTATGGAAGATGTTCCAGCCGGACGCACCGTTCGACGGCGACATCACCCAGATGGTGAAGAGCTTCTACGAAGCGCACCCGTTCCCTGGCTATGACGCGAGCGACACAGCGCAGACCATGGTCGAGGAAGCGCGCGCTGGCATCTATGCGCGGCAACTGGGCGAACAGATCCCCTTCAATGGCCGTGTGCTCGAGGTAGGTTGCGGCACCGGACAGTTGTCCAATTATCTTGGCATCGCCACGCGCACGCAGTTCGGTGCGGACCTGTGCTTGAACTCGCTGCGTCTCGCGGAAGGCTTCCGCTCGCGCCAGCGCTTGAACCACGTGCGCTTGGTGCAGATGAACCTGTTCAAGCCCTGCTTTGCGCCCGAGAGCTTTGATGTGGTGCTGTGCAATGGCGTGCTGCTGACCACCAGCGACCCCGAGGGCGGCTTCCGCTCGATTGCGCGCCTTGTCAAACCGGGTGGACACATCATCATCGGTTCGTACAACACCTATGGTCGCCTGGGCGTCGACACGCGCCGGCAGTTCTTCCGCCTGACAGGTGGACGCATGCGTTGGGTGGACCCCTACATCCGCAAGGTGCGCATGAGCCCTGAGAAGGAAGATGCCTGGTTCCACGACCAGTACTTGCACCCCAACGAAACCAAACAGTCGATGGGTGAAATCCTCGCTTGGTTTGACCGCGCCGGCATCCAGTTCGTGAACGCGGTGCCCAAGACGACGCCGTGGGAGACCTACACCGAAGGTGAGCAACTCTTCACGCCGGCCCAGCGCGGCACCAAGTTCGAGCGCGCGCTGGTGCAGCTCCAGATGATCAAGACCGGCAACCAAGAAGGCGGCTTCTTCATCATGATCGGCCGCAAGCCACTCGCGAACGAGACTGGAGGCCGCGCATGATCACGCTTAGTTGGGCACCTAGCGCCAAGCAGCTGCGCCAGTTTGCATGGTTCTGTCCAGTTGGCTTTACGCTGATTGGGTATCTGTTGACCCGCTTGGGATTAGAGGCGCTGTGGATGTACGCAGGTGCTGGTCTAGGTCTATTCCTTTTAGGAGTAGGTCTAGCCAAGCCGTTGGCGCTGCGCCCGCTGTATGCCTTGATCATGGCTATCGCCACACCCATTGGTTGGCTGGTCAGCACCACGCTGATGCTTGTCTTCCATATGGTGGTGCTGGGACTCGTGGGGCGCGTGTTCCGCCTCTTCGGTCGCGATCCCTTCCACTTGTACACACGCGCGGGTGCCTCGCAGTGGCGCGCGCGCAGCACCGAGTCTGACCCCAGCAGCTACTATCGCCAAACCTGACCATGAGTGATCCCAACAAGAAGATGGACGCGGAGTCCTTTGCGCGTGCTGGTAAAGGCGAGCGCGAGTCATTCTTCGCCGAGTACTTGCACTTCCTCAAGCGCACGAAGAAGTGGTGGATGGCCCCACTGATCTTCTTGCTGTTGCTGTTCGCTCTGCTGGTCGTGCTCGGCTCGACGGGCGCAGCGCCCTTCATCTACACGCTGTTCTAAGCGACTCAGCGTTTGCTGGCTTCGGCACGGCGGGCTTTGGCTTTCACGAGCCAGCCCGCTGCGTCGTCTACCCAAGTGCGCTGCGCGGCTTGTTGGAGCTGCACGACCGTCTCAAACGCACGTACGGTCGCGTCCCAATCGGCCTCACGCCAGGCCAACACCGCCAGGGCATGATGCGTGCGCACCAACATCTCTTGCTTGCGTTCGGAATAGGTGACGCGATCGGACTCAACGAGCGCCTTTTGAAACCAGATCTTGGCTTCGCTGTACGCGCTCTGGTCGAAGAGCAGCTTGGCCTTGCGGAAGTACAAGTTTGGATCGATGCGTGTGCCCAGATTGGCAAGCGCTGTGTCCAGCGGCTCCATAGCCAACGCGCGCAGTTCGCGGATGTAGGCCTGCACCTGAGCTTGGTCGTATTGCTGAGCTTGTAGCGCACTGCGAAGCGCGTCGTGCGTGGACACATCGCTGCGCACATACGGGATCAAGTTCACTGCTGGGGCGATGGCGGACGCTGCACGCAAGGCCAGTTGATCGGAGAGGTCTTGGTAGTGAATCGCGAGGTTGCTGTGCGCTTCTGGCTCACGCGAACGCTGCGCTGCGGCGTACCAAACAGAGCGTGGGTCAGCCCATTCGGCGAGGTAGCTGCGTGTGGCGTGTGCGTAGTGAGCTAAGCACACGATCGAAGCGGTCACAGCCAACCAGCGCCCCCAAGGAACTCGCAGCGTAGTCAACACACCTGCACCCCACGCCACCAGCACAGCAAAACCCACTGTGGGCAAGTACAGGTAACGATCCGTCACCGGGCTGACGAAGCTCAAGATCTGCGGCGGAATGAGAGCCACGACGATCCAAGCCAGGAGCACGAGCGGCACGCGACTCCATGTGCGCGGCAGCCTCCACGCAGCCCACACGAGAGCGAGCGCACAAGCAAAGGGAGCAAGCACGTACGCGATCCCAGCCGGCGAGCCTGCATCTGGCAGGCTCCAGTCACGATAGAGCGTGTAGGTTCCGAACCCCGACACCAACCACACACTCTCCGCGAGGGCGCTGCCGAACTTCAGCAGCGTGAACTCTTGCCCCGTGGCTGGCTGTGCAGACGCGACGGCTAGGTGGAAGCCCAACGCCACCAACGCGAAGGGCACCTTGTCGAGGATGGCCGCGGTCCAGCGGCGCCGTTCGACCCACACATCGTGAAGTGCGTAGACACCAGGCAAGACAACCACGGACATCTTGCCCGCAAGCCCCAAGCTAAACAGGACCAACGCCGCGACATACCACGCCTTGGCTCCCGCGCGCTCGCGATAGCGCAAGTATGCGCATGCGGACAACACTCCGAAGAAGCCGGCAACAAGGTCCTTGCGACTCGATAGCCAAGCGATCGCTTCCACATGTGCGGGATGCGCTGCGAACACCAGGCCCGCCAACAGCGCGAGGGCGATGCGCTTGGTGAGTTGCAAGGCCAACAGATAGACCGCCACGGCAACTAGCGCACCCCACACGACACTGGAGCGATGCAGGACGGCGGGATCCAAGCCGTTGATCTCGTAGTCGAGCATGTACGACACGAGGTGCAGCGGCGAGTAGTTCGCAAAGTAGGGTTCGGTGAAGACCTGCTGCAAGTTCGCGGCGGTCAGGCCGCGGATCCAAGGGTTGAGCTCGAGGTAATCAGGATCATCGATGCGTAGCAGGCCTAGCTCGCCGGCCCCCACATAAAGCCAGCAGCTCGCCACCAGTACGACGAGCGCAGCGAGTACCGCTTGAGTGCGCTTGGAAACAGCTGTCCACATCTAGTCCCATCCTTGGCTGCAAAGCGGTAGCCGTCAAGTACACCTCACACAACAACGCGGCGCGCAATCTCAACGAGTGCGCGCCGCGTGCAGGTTCGTGACAGGAGAAGGCTCAGTCCTTCTTGTCTTCCTTCTTCTCGTCCTTCTTTTCCTCCGGCTTGTCGTCCGGCTTGTCGTCCGGCTTTTCGTCCTTCTTATCCTCGGGCTTCTCTTCCTTGGCTTCGCCTTCCTTGGGCGCGTCTTCGCGCGGCGTCTCGCCGGCATCCACCTTCAACTCCGCTTGCGGGCGCGGACGAATGTGCGCGTAGAAGAGTTCCTTCTCCTTGTCGTAGGCCATGCGGCCATCCACAAAGGCCCATTGCACATAGGTCTTGTAGTGCAGGATGTCGCCATCGGTGACGAGGACATCAAAGTCCTTGCCTACCTCCAGCGAGCCGACGCGGTGCGAGATGCCCATGATGCGCGCCGGAACGATGGTGATCGCTTCCAAACCCGCCTTGTCCGGCAAACCACCGCGCACAGCAAAGCCCGCTTCGATGGTCAGCATGCGGATGTCACGGCCTTCGAGACCACCAAGATCCACACCTTCCGTCGGCGGTGTCACCGACACCATACAGCCGCTCTTGTGCAGGATGGCCGCATTCTCAATGCTCGTACCACCAGCAGCAACTTGTTGCTCGTCCTTCGAGCGGCGATCGCGTGCCGTCAAGATGACGCGCGCACCGGCGCGCCCGAGCTCATCGGCCACTGTCCAGCCTTCTTGACAGCCTTCGATCACGGGACGGAAGCCATACTCTTGCGCCAAACGCGCAATGCCCAGCAAGTCATCACGGTCCGAGGAGTTGAACTTGGCGAGGGTCTCCCCGCGCAAGACCGACAGCACCGTGCCATCGACGCCGCTCTTCTTGGGCTCGGGCAGGTCCTTCTGCTCCTTGACCTTGCGCTCCCACTCGCGGAACTCGCGCACATAGCGCGCAGCCTCGGCGAACTTCTCGCGCAGCTCGCTCTTCGTGCGCGGGTTGCGGCCCGACCAACTGAACACCGAGTACAGACGCTCGTTCACCACTGCGCCGTCCACAGTGAAGCGCTTGAGCTTCACCGCTGCGCTGCCCGCGCCAGTGGTCGTGATGCCGGCCGCAAGACCCAGCACCATGCGCGAGTTGAACGGGTCGATGGTGTCGTCAAACTCGCCACCAGCGTTGCCTAGCAAGCCTTGCGACGAGATGGCGACCAGACCCGGATACACGCGCATCCCGTCGACCTTGTGCACCTTGGCGTCCTTGGGGATCTCCAAGTCGTAGCCAATGGCCTCGATCTTGCCGTTCTTGCCGAGGATCGTGGCCCCGCGCAGCATCTCGCCGGTGCCGGTGTAGATGTCACCGCCCGTCAGCGCGACCCACTTGTCCTCCGTCTTCTTGTCGGACTTCGTCTCGCCCGCAGCCGGTGCGGGATCTTGAGCCCAAGCCGGTGCAGCGACGAAGGTCGAGGTGCAGAACACAACGGCCACGCAGGCCGCAATCGTTGAGAGACGCATCACTGATTCACCTCGCCGTGGACGAACTCGCCGTCGAGCATGACGGCCGCGATCTTGCTGGTGGCCTCAAACGGAGAACCGGTCAAAAACACGAGGTTCGCGTCCTTGCCCTTTTCGATGGATCCAACGCGATCAGCGACACCGAGGATCTCGGCCGCTTCCAGCGTCATGGCGCGCAGCGCAACATCGCTCGGCAGACCCGCGTTGACCACTTCACCCACATGCGGCAACCAAGCCTTGTGATCCGGAAGGCTGTCATTGCGCGGGATGAACACCACCTTGGCTCCCGCGCGATGCAGCTCATGCGGCAAGTTACGCGTGCGCATCGTGCCCTGCGTCACGGTCAGCAACGGCTCGACCACGCAGCGCAGCTTCTTGTCGCCGATGCCGTCGACGTCGAGCTCGTAGGTCTTCTTGTCGAGCACGTACCACAGATCACTTTCGCGCTGCAGCACCAGGCGCAAGTCATACGCGAACTCGTTGGTGCCGAGCGCATCCATGAAGTGCAAGTAGTCGGCGGCGGTGCCAAGCGTCACGAGGCCGCGCTTCGCACCCACGCGCATCTCGAGCCAGGGGCGCAGCTTGGCATCCGCATCCGGCGGGACAAAGCCATCGTCCTTCTTGGCGTCTTTCTCCTCAGGCTTCGCATCCTGCGCAGGATCAAAGGCCTTCTTCTCCTCAGGCTTCTCCTCCTTCTTGGAGCCGCCCTTCTTGTCCTTGTCGAACTTTTCGCGCGCCTTGGCGACCTTCTCGTCGTACTCGGCGATCTTCTTGAAGGCGTCCGAGATGCGGCGCTTCGAAGGCGAATCCGAGCGCATCGCGATCTTCACATACGAGCCATCCTTCAGCAGCATCTCCTCGACCGTGTCGCCGAGCGGACGCACCGCCACAGCTTGACCGCTGATGCCGTTGCCTGCGGGGTACAAGCCCAAGGTCGTCACACCGTAAGTGACGACTTCCTTGTACGCGGCGGCCTTGGGCCACAGCTCGTCACTAGTCATCACATCCGGGCTGTTGTCGTCGCCACCTTCGCTATCGCAACCCAAGCGCGAGTAGCAGTTGACGAAGCCCGGAACCACCGTCCACTCCGGACGATCGAGCACGGGGATGCCGCGCTCAACCGGCAGGTCTTCGCCTACGACGACGATCTTGCCGTCCTCGACGAGGATCACGGCGTGTTCGATCACGCCCTTGGTGACGGTTTCGGCGCGTCCCACGCGGATCGCCATGGTCTCGCCCGCGAAGGTCGGCGCGCTGATCGCGGCGACTAGGGCGATGGTGGTGTGGAGCTTCATCTTCTTCATGTGTCGTTCTCGTGCGTGTGTGTCTTGGTCAGAACCACTGCCCATCACGCTGACGGTCGTACTGCAGTACGCCAT
The DNA here is from genome assembly GCA_044378375.1 of Planctomycetota bacterium. Lineage (GTDB taxonomy): Bacteria > Planctomycetota > UBA1135 > UBA1135 > SXXH01. The sequence continues at coordinate 4,987 of JBILXQ010000029.1, read as the reverse complement.
CGATGTAGACGCGCTCGACCCGCGCACGCGGATCCAGCGGAGAGCCATTGTGGAGGACGATGTCAGCGTCTTTGCCCACTTCGAGGCTGCCGACGCGATCATCGAGTCCGAAGACGCGCGCCGGCGCAATCGTGCAGCCGCGCAGCATCAAGTAGTCGTCCGCTCCGTAACGCGCGGACATCGCGCCTTGCAAGAAGAGCTCTTCCTGCGGCATGACCGGCGAATCCGTGTTGAGCGACAAGTCCTTGGCGCCGGCCGCCAGATACTTGGCTGCGGTGCCAGTGATGCGACCGTCGCGAGTGCTGAACACATCCACCGTGCGCGGACCGGCGTTGACAGGTGCACCCGCCCCCACGATGTAGGGCGCCGTCGCGTGCGCATCAAAGCAACCATGCGACAACACGCAACGCGTGCCGTACTTCACTTGCCACATGCGCGCCGCCGCTGCGAAGCCATCCGAACCAGCACAGTGAATCAGCACGGGCAGCTCACGCGTCATCACCTTGCCGAGGTTCTCGTGCGCAAGGTCCTCGACGCCCGAGGCGCGCAATGTTTTGGCGCGATCAGCGGCGTCTTCCAAGATCCACGACAGACCGGCGCGGGTCTGGCCCAAGTCGCCTGCGCCGCGTTCCGGGTTGTAGGACTGGGCGACCTTCAAGCCGCCCACCTCGGCCACGACGCACTCGTCAAAGGTCGCGTTGACCTTAGACTTGTAGATGAGACCGAAGCCGCTCATCGACGTGCCGCTGCCTGGAATGCCGTACAAGGTGGTCACACCACCGGCGCACGCGCGGCGAATCAACGGATTGCCTGGGCGCAATGCCGTCATGGCACGGAAGTCACAGTTGATCGGGACGACCATGTCATTGGTGTCGCCGAAACCGCCACTGTGAATGTGGCTGTGCAACTCGACCATACCAGGCGAAGCCCACAAGCCCGAGGCATCGAGCACCTCGTAACCTTGCGGCGGCGTCGCACGCGCGCCGACGTACACGATCTTGTTGTTCTTCACCAAGATGGTCGCGGGCGCAAAGATGCGGTCTTCGCCGTCTACGGTCAGCGCCTTGGCGCAATGGATCGCCACACCTTGGTCCGCTGGGCCGAGCTCCGCACGCATCGTCGTGTCCGACGACCTGCTGCCCGTCGCTCCACACGCCGTCACGGCGACGTAGACCCAACACCATACCCACGCCTGCACCACACGCCGCAGAAGGCGCGTCATCGTGCAGAGTTGTGCGGGTGCTTGGTGCATGTGATCCGCGAACGCTCAGTAGCGGCGCACGTCCTTCTTGGTGTCGTAGACGCGCTTGCCGTCGATGTACACCAACTCGATCGAGTTGCGCGGATCGATGGGGTCGCCCGTCATGATCACGAGGTCGGCGTCCTTGCCGACTTCGATGCTGCCCACGCGCTTGTCGATGCCCGCGGTGACCGCGGGGATGATCGTCAAACCACGCACGGTGTCCGCGTTCGAGTCATCGAAGCCGTAGTGCGCGCCCATGGTCGCTTGCAACGGCAACTCTTCACCGGGGATCACCGGTGCGTCCGTGTTGAAGCCAATGCGCTTGTGGCCGCGCTTCTGGTACTCGGATGCAATGCCGAGCAACGCCTCGGGGTTGCTGCCGGTCCATTGAATGAATTGGCGCGTCGGCACTTCGACCACGCGCGGGCCCAAGATCGCGGCCACGCCCAGCTCTTGGGCCAAGCCAGCGAGCTTGTAGCCCGCCATCTCGCCGTGATCGATGTACACATCGATGTTGAAGCCTTTGCGCACCATCATCAGCGTTGTCAAAACAACTTGATAGATCTGGGTGTGCGTCGAAATTTGCGTCTTGCGATCGGCGAGGTCGCGGAAGATCTGCAAATCAAAGTTCTCGACCGGCTTCGGGCCTTTGCCCGCTTCGTAGTCACGCCATTGTTGGGCGTAAGCCATGCCGCGCTCGAACATGTCGCGCGTGTTCCAGTTCATGAACGAACGGCCCACGCCCACGGTCCAGCCTTCGGGGTTGCCGGCTTGGGCCAGCTTCATTGAACCTGGATCGCGGATCAGCGCGTCTTCGTACTTGCTGTGCGCTGTCTTCATCAGCACACCTTGTCCACCCACATTGACGCCGGAGCCAGGAATGAACAGCACCGAGGTCACGCCCGCGGCCACGGATCGCTCCAGCGCAGCATTGGCGGGCACCACCGAAGCCGACACGCGCAAGCCCGGGTTGGTCAGGTAGACCATCTCGTTGATGTCGAGCGTACCGCCGATGTGGCTGTGCAAGTCGATCATCCCCGGCATGACCCATTGACGGCCGACATCCAACACTTCAAAGCCAGCCGGCACCGCCATGGTGCGTGCCGGGCCGACACCAACGATCTTGCCGTCCTTGATCAGGATGATGGCTTCATCGATGTGCTGCACACCTTCGAGCGGCACGGTCAACGCTTTGCGTGTGCGCAGAGCAAGACCCGGACCGCCCTTCTCACCGGCGAGCGGACCAGGCGTCAGCTTGAGCACGGCCGGAGTCGACACGGTCGGCGTCTGTGCCTGACCCAGAGCGGTCGCACACAGAGCTAGCAGCGCAAAGAGAGCAGATCTCACCATAGCCGAGTCTCACCCGCGTCATAGACGCGCTGTCCTTCGATGTACACGCGCTCGATCGAGCAGCGCGGATCTACCGGATCGCCAGTCGTGACCAAGATGTCGGCATCCTTGCCGACTTCGATCGAACCCACGCGATGCACGATGCCCGCTGTCAAAGCCGGCACCCATGTCAGGCCGCGGATGGTGTCCGCTTGCGAGTCATCGAAGCCGTACTTCACGCCCATCGCTGCCTGTAGCGACAATTCTTCTTGCGAGACCACAGGCGCGTCGGTGTTGAAGCCGATGCGACGGTGGCCGTTCTTCTGGTACTCGGCGGCAATGCCCAAGATGGCGCCGTCCGTGTCCAAAATAAATGACTGCGGGTCGACGACACGCGGACCAAGGATCGCATTCACACCGATGGAATCAGCCAGCGGCGCAAGCTTGGAACCGTGCCACTCGCCGTGGTCGATATAGACATCTAGGCCGAAGCCTTGGCGCACCATCGTCAACGTGGCAAGCACGACTTGGTAGCGCTGCGTGTGCGTCGACACCTGCGTAGTCTTGTCGGCCAGCGCGGGGAACACATCCCATTGGATGTTCTCCTGCACCTTGCCGCTCTTCTTGAGTGCAGCGTAGGCCAGACCACGCTCGAAGGTGTCGCGCGTGTTCCAGTTCATGAACGAACGGCCCACACCGATCGCCCACCGTTCGGGGTTGCCGGCTTGCGCCAACTTCAACGAACCCGGATCGCGAATGCGCATCTCCTCATAGGTCGCGAGACCCGTCTTGAGCAGGATGCCCTGCCCGCCCATGTTCGTGCCCGAACCGGGGATGTACAGCACGCTTGTCACACCACCAGCAACCGCGCGCTGCAGTAGCGAGTTGCGCGGCGTGACCGTAGAGCTCGCCTTCAGCTCGGGGTTGACGAGGTACACCATGTCATTGATGTCCCCCATGCCACCGGAGATGTGGTTGTGCAGGTCCACCAAGCCCGGCGTCAACCAACGATCACCGAGGTCCACGACTTCGTAGCCTTGCGGCACTTCGATCGCACGCGCGGGACCAACGGCCTCGATCTTGCCGCCCTTGACCAACACCACGGCGTTGTCGGTCCACGCGCGGCCTTCGCCGCCTGTGCCCAACACCTTGCGCGCCTTCAAAGCGAGACCGCGCTCGGACAGCTTTGCGCCCGCGCCGCGCCGCCAAAGCGCAGCCTCCTCGTGGGATTGCGCCGACACATCGGCACATACCACAAGGGATGCGACGCTCAACAGCCAGACGAACGCAGCCTTCATCAGCGCACCTCGCGACCGGAGACCCACGTGCGCAGCACGCTGGTCGAGGGATCCAAAGGTGCACCGTCGAGCAACAACACATCGGCATCGAGGCCGACTTGCAGCAGGCCGACTTTGTCGTCGATGGCGAGGATGCGCGCAGCATCCGCCGTCAAGGCACGCAGCGCGGCGGTCGTGCTCATGCCTTGCGACACGGCGTAGGCTGCCATCAACGGCAAGTCCGCGGCACCTTCTTCAGCGAGGCTGTGGAAGGCCACCGGCACACCTGCCGAAGTCAGCAACTCATACCGGTTAATCGGGTGCTGGCCCTGCGTGGGATCCACGTATTGAATGCGCTGCGACAACAGCACACCCGCAACGCGACCCTGCAGTTGGTCGGCCACCTTCCAGGCATCCGACGCCCCATAGAGCACCGGGCGCACTCCGTAGGATTCGAAGAGATCGACGCAAGCGACGATCTCGTCTTCGCGTTCGACAGAGACGATGACGGCAGCTTCGCCCATCATGGCGCGACGCAGCGGCTCGAGATCCGGATCCATCGGCGGGGCCTTCGGTGCGCCCTTCGGCTCGTCAGCGCGCGCTTCCTTTTGCTTGCGCTGCTCGCTGCGACGAGCCACGACATACTCCGTCGAGGTCTGCGCGACTTCGATGTCGGCGCTTTGCGCGCCCACCGTCAGCTTGGCCTTGAGCTTGCCTTCTTTGGCTTCGCCTTCGAGCAGCACGGCGCCAGCGTCACACGCGCCTGTGAGTGACACTTTGTGCTCGTCACGTTTGCCTGACACCACCACCAGCTCGGACGACACCGCGTCACAACGCAGCGTGCCCTCGACTTGGCCGTCGGTCTCTGTGCCATAGAAGCGCAGGCGCGCTTCAGTCTCACCGAGCTTGACCTTGCCTTCCCAGGCGCCGGTCATCGGCTTCGGCGGTTCCTCTTCGCCCTTCTTCTTCTTCTTGTCTTCCTTCTTGCCTTCTTCGGGCTTCTTGTCGCCCTCGGCTGCTTTGGCCTCTTCGGCCTTGGCATCTGCAGGCTTGGCCTCGCCGTCCTTCTTCGGCTCGTCCTTCTTCTTCTCGGGCAGCGGCACCGGCGGGAGCTCGGCCTTCGGCGGCGTGTAGGCCG
>JBILXQ010000028.1:0-14480 GCA_044378375.1 Planctomycetota bacterium | reverse complement strand
GGGGTTGCTGCTCGGTTGCAACGCGGAGTCTGCGCCCCCTGCTGCCACGACTCCGGACCAAAGCGCTCAAACGAACGGCATGGCATGGCGCCAACCTGCCGAGTGGGATGCTGTGCTCGCCGAGGCCAAGGCCAGCAAGCGTTTGGTGATGGTCGACTTCTGGGCCAGTTGGTGTGGTCCGTGCAAGCGCATGATGAAAGAGACCTTCACCGATGTCGATGTCGTGACCTCATCGAAGTCGATCCTGTGCGTCTCTGTCGATGCAGAGAGTAAAGACGGCGCCCCCTTGGCGGCACGCTACGGCGTGCAAGCCTATCCCACAATTCTCTTCGTGCGTGCGGACGGTTCTGTTGCCAGTCAGAGCGTTGGCTTCAAGAGCGCACCCGACTTCTTGGACATCTTGGCGCGTGTAGCCAAGCTCTGAGCGCGCAGCGCGCCTTACGCGAACGGACCAGCAGCGGACTCTTCGTTGCTCGGTGCTTCGGGCGGCTGAGGCAGTGCCTGGCGCGGAGCAGGCTGCATGACATAGTCGCGTGACAACGGCACCACCTCTGCAGATGTGCCTGCAGAGGTGCTGGGTGCCGACCATGCCCCGCGTTCCTCAGCCCGTGGCTCGGCCAGCGACATACGCGGCGCAGCCGCCATGGCTCGCTGCGCCAAGGCACGCCAACGATGCACGCGTGTGTAGCCGAGGCCGCTGGCTGTGCCGATGTGCACCGCATCACATGCGGCCAACACTGCCAGCGTCGTCACACCGTGTTGAGCCAGCACTTCCACCGCGGTGAGGTCCAGCCCGTCCACACAACCCGCCTCCAAACCAACCGGCGCGTTCGCCTCGTGCACCGCGGCAACGGCTGCAGGAGCCGGCGGAACGATGGTCACAGCAGTGCTGTCAAGTGAGCGCCAGCGTGCCAGCACCTCTTCCAACTTCTTGGGGCCTACGCTGGCCTTGGGCGCGGCCTTGGGTGCCGGACGCTTGTCCTGTTTTTTTGACACAACCGCCACGGTCGGCGTGTCGCTCTCCAAGCGCTCGCCCAACCCGCCCGCCTCGCGCTGGAAGCGGCGCGCTTGCGCCACAGCACAGCGCAGCAAGGCCGCGAGCTGCACCGCATCAGTTGCGGCGACTTGTGCCAAAGTGGCGATGCCCGCCGACCGCAAGCGGGTAAGGGTGGCCGGACCATCGGCGTGAATCGTGCAGAGGAGGGCGAGGGCGTCCATGGAACTTCTCGCCGACTGTCGTACGCAATACGCGCACCAGAATCCACTTAGGTCTAGCGCAAGGCGCGCCGCGCGCTCTCGTAGAAGGCCCGCGAGGCCTTATTCGGCATGTCAATCGCGTCCCACCGCGCCACCGTCCGCAGGCTCTCCCCCGCCGTCGAGTGCGGCTCGCGCAAGGCGACTGGCACGCGGGCCTGGACGCTGCGCAGCACAGCCTCGTCCAACGGAATGCGGCCTACATACTCGGGCACACGGCCCACATGCCGCCGCGCCACACCTTCAAAGCGTTCCCACGCGCCCCGAGCCGTCGCCTCATCGGGTGCACGATTCATGACCACGCCCGTGCGCAGGTCCGGCGCCACCGACAAAGCGTGCTTGTACAGGGCATACGCATCCGACAGCGCCGTGACCTCGTGGGTCGTCACCAGCAGCAACGACTGCGCCGCCGCAATGTGCGCCACCGTGGCGACACCCATGCCGGCACCGTGGTCGACGATGATCAGATCGAAGGCGGCCTCGAGCTGTGCCAGCGAGGCAAACAAGCGATCCAGCTCGCGCGGTGTCGGGTTCTGCAACGCGGCCCGGCCTACGCCACCGGACAGCAACTTGATGCCCGCCGGCCCGTCGACCAAGGCGAAACCGGCCGACACCTGACCATCCAACACATGGCCGAGGTCGTACTTCGGCACCAAGCCCAACAGCAGGTGAGCATTCGCCATGCCTGCATCAAAGTCGATCAAGCACACGCGCTCGCCTGCTTGGGCGCGCAATACGGCCAGATTCGACGCGACCACGCTCTTCCCTGTACCACCCTTGCCAGAAGCGATGTTGAGCACCTTGGCGGTGCGTTTCGCAGGGGGCGCGGACGGCAGGGTGCCGGTGACCTTACGGAGGGCCTCGAGGAACATCTAGGTGCGGATCAGTGGTGGGGTGCCGGGGGGGACAGGCTGGCTCACACGCGCGGAAAGCTCAGTGCATGCGCACTTCTTCACCGATCTTGTGCAGCTTCATCACGTTCGTGGTGCTCTTCATGCCGGCGGGCACACCCGCCACGAACACGATCGGATCGCCGTACTGCGCCAGTCCGCGCACCACGAGCATCTCGGAAGCCATGTACAGCATGTCTTCCAAGTTGCGTTCGCGACGGAAGAGCATCGGGCGCACGTGCGCCAGCACACTCATGTGCTGCAGCGTGGCCGCATGCGGAGTCAGCGCGATCACCTCGGCGCTCGGACGATAGCGCGAGATCAAACGCACCGTGTTGCCCGTCTCGGTGAAGCACACGATCTTCGGTACGCGCAGAGCTTCCGCAGCCTGCACGGCAGCGAGCGCCGTCGCGTTGCTGAAGGTTGCTTCCGCCGCGCGGAACGCAGGACGCGGGATGTCACGGTAACGCTGGCTGGTCTCGACGGCACTCGCGATGCGCGCCATCGTGGCCACGGCGTCAATGGGGTACTGCCCCACCGCGGTCTCGGCCGACAACATCACCGCGTCGGTGCCATCCAGCACGGCGTTGGCCACATCGGTCACCTCAGCACGCGTAGGCCGCGACGAGGTGATCATCGACTCCAACATCTCGGTGGCCGTGATCGTGAACTTACCGGCGCGAATCGAGGCTTGGATGATCGACTTTTGGATGAGCGGCAACTGCTCGAGCTCGGCCTCGACGCCCAAGTCACCACGCGCCACCATCACGCCGTCGGTCTCGGCCAACAGCTCGTCCAAGGTGTCGAGTGCCGCCAAGCGTTCGATCTTCGACACCATCAAGGCGCCGGGGCACAGCGCGCGCACGGCGCGGATCTCACTGGCCTTGGCGACGAAGGAGATGCCGACCATGTCGACCTGCGCCAAACGCGCGATCTCGAGGTTGGCCTTGTCCTCTTCCGTCGGCAACTCGTAGTGCACCAACGAATCAGGGAAGTGCACGCCCTTGCGATCGTTCACAATGCCGGCGCGCGTCACATGGCCAACGATGGCATCGGCGCGCACTTCGTCGGCGACCATCTCGCACTGGCCGTCCGCCAACAAGATGCGATGGCCAGGCTGCACCGCTTCAAAGAAGCCGGTGAAGTCAAAGTAGACCTCGCCTTCCTTGGCCGGGCCTTTGCCTTGACGAATCGTCTGCACGGTGCCGCGATCGAGGCGACGAGCGCCGCCATCGAACTTGCCCATGCGCATCTTCGGGCCTTGGATGTCGATCAAGATGCCGACCGCGGCTTGGCGCACTTCGGCCTCGCGGCGGATCTTCTGCACGCGGCGCAAGAAGTCGTCGGCCGAACCATGCGACAGGTTCAGGCGCGCCACCGACATGCCTGCTTCGATCAGCTCGCCGATGCGATCCTCGGTAGCGGGACCGATGGTGGCGACGATCTTGGTGTGGGCGCGCGGCGGATTGACCGAACGCGGCTTGGAGTAGTCAGGGCTCATGCGGGGCTGGGTGAGCGAGCTCATCGGCGCATCACGCTAACGCAGCGTGGGGCACTTGACGAGACAGCGCGCACGATCCTTTAGGGTTGGTCGAAGTCCTTGCCGAGGATCTTGACCCGCACATCGAGGCCCAGCGAGCGGCGCCGATCACCAAACACGGCAATCAGCCCCTCACCTAAGGGAGCGATGCGCGGCGCCACACGGTCGCCGACGAAGAGCGTGTCCAGTTCGTTCAACAAGCGCGTGCTCGTGGTTCCAAACATATGCAGGGCACTAGGTTCGATGCGGCGCACCAGAGTTTGATCTAGCCCCGACAAGTCATCTTCCCACGCCACGGCAAAGCTGCCGTCCGCCAAAGTGATGACTTCGGGGAAGTCTTGTTCGTTGCCGCGATAGCACGGCGTCAGTTGCGGACCGAGGGGTTTGCCTTGGGCGTCGAAGCCTTGCACGCACACATCGCGCAGCAACTCGGCCGGGTGCCCGGAGCACCACGCCATCAGGAAGCCACCGGCAGGGTGCGGAGTGAGCGAAGGGTCCCAATCGTTGCCACGACGCGAGGCTTCGAAGCCGAACTCCGCGCCTTGGCGCTCAAGTGTGGGTCCAAGGAAGCGCGCCCGCAGCGACCAACCGCGCTCGGCTTCCTTGCCTGAGTGCAAGGTCCACGCGATCAGGACGCGGCCATCGCGCAACTGCGTGATCGCAGGGTCCTGCACTTCGTCATTGGCCTCACTAATGCGGCTGACCACGCTCAGCGGCGCGCCGTCTAGGTCGAGGCGGCGCACCCACGCGCCACCCTTGGGTGCTTGCGTCCACGCGATCGCGTAACCGCTAGGCTTCGAGCCCCACGCGCCAGCGCGCAACAACACAGCACTCGGCGGTGAGAGCGTGTCGCCTTCGCCAAGCTCCACCACCTTTGTAGGAGCTCCTTTGAGCGTGCCATCGGGCTGCACGACCTGCGCATAGATGGCCTGCCGGCGATTGTGAATCTGACGCCATGTGATGCACGCGCCACCATCGGGCTGCACCACGACGTGCGGTCGATCTGCGGCGCCGGGAAGCCCTGCACCGATGCGCACTTCAGCACCAGTTAGACCACTCGTCTCGGCGCGGCGCACGTAGATCGCACCGGCAACTGCACGCCGATCGCCCCACGCAATCCACGCTGTTTGCCCATTCGAACCCACCATCGGGTGCAGCTGATCACTGCTGGCTTGGTCGGTGTTCAAGCGCTGCTCGGCGCGCGCGGTGCACGCACGCTCGGGCGTGACCTCGATCAAGCGCCCGTACACATCGGGCTGTCCGGCGCGCAGATCGGTCCAGCCAAACAGGAGGCGCGTGCCATTCGACGCCAGCTGTGCAGAGCTCGCTTGCACTGCAGTCGTGGGCAGCGGTGCAAAGGGTTCGCCGAGCAGTTCGCCGCTTTGCGCAACGAAGTACAACGCGTATTGAGGTGGCGCGGCAGGTGTCAAAATCCCCTGACGCTCGCCAGTACGCCCGCGGCCTGGTCCACGTTCACTGGGTCCGCGCTCCACAGGCGCTCGCTGCGGCAGCTGCGCATCGACGAGCGCACACCACATGTCCTGCACGCGCACCAGCTGCACCGCTGTGCCGCGCGCCAGCGGAGTCGTGCGCTGCACGCGCCCGCGCTCATCGCACACACGCACTAGCACCGAGTCGTTGTCTTGCACCAACAGCGCCCACCCGCCGCCCGGAGCGGCACGCACGTTGCGCACCAAGCCAGGCCCCAGATCGATGGTCTGCCAGCGCCCGCCCTCTTTGGCGCCACGCACGGCGCGCGCCCCGTTCTTGGTGTGCCACGCGACGAGCAGCGTCCCATCAGGCGCCGCTGCAGCCGCAAGGTTCGCATCGACCGCATCCTTGCCGATGTCGAGGACCTCGGTCAGCGGGTCCGCACGCTTGTTGCGCAGCGTGTACTGCACGCGGTCCTGCCACACCCAGACCAAGCCCATGTGTTCCGCGTCGATGGGGAACACCACCGGCTTGCGGCGGTCGAGCCCCTTGGGCCTGTCCTCCGGCGGGGTCTGGGCGGGGTTGACGACCAAGAACTCAATCGGCGACTGCCACGCGGCGTCAGGGCCAAACGCGCGCAGCCACGGGGCCGACCCGCCGCCATGCGCGCTGGTCCAAGCAATCGCCCCCCCGCCGTCCGGGTAGATAAAGGCGCTCGGATCTAAACGCCGCGCCGTATGCGGCGCATACATGGGGCGCTCCGGCTCCAACGGCTTCAGCTCGGCATCCAAGCGCGCCACATAAATGCCCATCAACCCATCGCGCAGGTCGCGCCACGCCGCCACAAACCCGCCACCCGACGCACCTTCCAGCACCTGCAGCTGCTGCGCGCAGCCGCCCTCGGTGTCTTGGTGCACCACTGCATCGGCCACAATGACGTCCCGAACCGGCGGCGGCAGCCACCCGAAGGTCCCGTCCGGCGGATTGCTCGGATCTTGGAGCGAAAGTGAGAGCGCGCAGGTGAGGGCAGCGAGTCCGAGTCCCATGGAAGGTCCTATCTGAAGCCGATTCAACGCCATCTTCATCAACTTCCCCGCAGGAAACCAAGAATCGTGGTACAGGTTCTATACAGACAGCAGGACCACGGTGACGCCCCCCTCGGAAACGGCAGCGACGGAAGTACGCACGGTAATGCCGGTGCGGACGCAGGCTTCGGCCAATATGGTTGTGGCGGTGGTGCTGGCGGTGGTGGTGGCGGGGCTCTTGGCCTACATCGCGCTGATTTGATACTGGCCCAGACCGGTGTGCACGCGGTGTATGGGCCTTCCTTAGTCCGGCCTGCGGAATAAGAACTTAGGGTGCCTTGTCGACAGCGGCCCGCACCACCCTAAGGATTGGAGCCTGGCGCTCTCGTCCGCGGAGCAGTTTTCAGCGGGAAACACAGTGCCGGGCGGCCCACCGACCCTTTCGACCCGTGCACACTCATCTGGGCCAGTATCAATTCACCCCAGCAATTTCTGCACTTCTTGATACAGGGGGAACCTCCCCAGCTCCTTCTTCGAGAAGATCTTTCTCCCCTCGACCGTCACCTCGAACACCCCACCTCGAGAAGGAACCAGCACCACCTCGGCAGACGGGTAGGCTTCCTTCAACTCGGCAGTCAGACCGACTGCCTGGGGACGGTAGTTTCACTGAGCGCAGTACTCGATCTGGACCTTCATACGAACCTCCAAAGGGCATCCTTCCCCTCCTGCCGGCCGCCTGCAATGGCTTAAGGGTGCGAAGTTCGACTGAATCGGTCCAATTCGGGAACAGTTCACGGAACCGCAAACCGCTCCGGGCAGTTATAGGTGGTTGGTGGGACGCGCAGTCCCGCCCTGACTATCCAGTCAGACAGCCCTACCAAGCTTGAATCGACGGCCGGACTCGGCCTCCACCATGCGCAACTACCTCTCCCTCGGACTGCTCGCGGCCCTGACCGCCGCCCCCGCCGTGTACGCTCAAGAGCAGGCGGAAGCCCAGCCGCTCTTCCCGGCGCACAATGAACTCTTGGCCCAGTGGCGTGCCAAGCACGGCGACAACTGGCGCCTGAATGTCAGCGCGGAGACCGGCTGGCTGGAGATGCTGTCCGGTGGCCGTACGGTCGCCGCCTTCCGCCCGGTGGACGACCTAGAGTTCGTCGGCCTCGCCCAGAACGTCCTGCGCGAGACCGAAGCGTGGCACGGCATGGACGGCTCGACGCTCCAACTGGTGCGTGCCCTGCACCTGCCCTTCGGCCTGACCGGCAGCACCGACAAGATGACGGTGCGCTTCCGCCAAGCGGTGAACGGCGTCCCGGTCGAGAACGGCTGGGCCAACGTCCTGTTCAACATGAACGGCGGCGTGCTCTCGATCCACACCACGGGCGCACCGCGCATCGCGGGCATGATCACCAGCCCCGCCATCGCAGCGGAGACGGCCTCGGAAGCAGCAGTGGCGTACTTTGGCGCCGAAACCGGCCGCGCGCCCACGCATGTGCACGCTGCCGAGCTGGTCATCGATCAGCACCTCGTCGATGGCGAGCGTCAAGCGCGCTTGGCATGGAAGATCAACGTGCAGGCCGAACAAGAAGGCTTCACGCCCGAAGGCAAGAATGTCTATGTCGATGCGCGCACCGGCACGCCGTACCGCACGACGGAGAGCATCCACTTCTTTGATGTGTCCGGCACGGTGACCTCGAACGCGAGCCCGGGCCTGAACCCTGACACGACCGCGAATCCGGAACAGCAGTTCCCGATGAAGTACGCGCGCGTCACGGCGGGTACTGCCACAGCGACCACAGATGCCAACGGCAACTTCACGCTCGTGGGAGTGAACGCGCCGGTCTCGGCCACGTTCTCGTATGTGGGCACATTCAACAACTCTCTCAATGCCGCGGGTGCCGAGTACACACTCACGACGACCCTCAACAATCCCACGGGCAATGTGGTCGCCATGAACCCGGCGCCGACTGAGGCGGTCACGGCTCAGGCCAACGCCTTCCGTCAGGTCAACGTCCTGCGTGACTTCGTGCGCGCCACCAACCCGAGCGACTCCACTGCGGACTTCGTCGCCACGGCGAACGTGATGGTCGCTGGCAGCTGCAACGCGTTCTACAACGGCAGCTCGACGAACTACTACCCGATCGGTGGCGGCTGCAACAACACCGCGTACAGCACCGTGGTCAACCACGAACACGGTCACTGGATGAACGACCGCTACGGCACCGGCAACGGCGCCGATGGCATGGGGGAAGCCAACGCGGACATGTTCGCGATGTACATCCAAGACACGCCGACTGTGGGCGCGAATTTCTCCACCACCGGAGGCATCATCCGCACCGGCACCAACACGCGCCAGTTCTGTGGTGACGCGAATCCGGGCTGCTACGGCCAAGTGCATACCGATGGTGAAGTGTGGATGGGCGCAGGTTGGAAGATCCGCAGCCGCCTCAACACGAGCCTTGGCAACACGGCTGGTGACTTGACCGCCAACGCTTTGTTCATGGGCTGGATGAATGCCTACAACCAAACCGGCATTCGCTCCATCATCGAGACGCAGTGGCTGACGCTGGATGACGACGATGGCAACATCAACAACGGCACGCCGCACTATGCCGACATCGACAACGGCTTCCGTGACCAAGGCTTCCCTGGTGTGCAGTTGTTCGCCATCAGCTACGCCAATGTGACCAATCTGCCGGACACGCAGAATCAAATTGGCCCCTACACGGTGTCGGCGAACATCTCGGCCAACCAAGCAGCCAGCCTCGCCAGCGCAACGCTCTTCTGGCGCGTGGGCACGGGTGCGTACAACTCGCTGCCGATGACCAATGTGTCGGGCATCCAGTGGCGCGCAGAAATCCCGGGCATCATCAGCCCGGCGACCTGCGAGTACTACATCTCGGCCACCGACAGCAACAACACCACCGCCGCCTTCCCGACGGGTGCGCCGAACGCGGGTGTGTTGGACTTTGACATCGGCATCGTGCGCATCCTCGGTGCGTGGAACTTTGACACCGCAGGCGATGAAGGCTGGACGCACGGCTCGATCGGTGACACGACGAGCCTTGCGGACGACTGGCAGCGCGAGACGCCGGCTGGTGACACGGGCAACGGCTGGACGGATCCGTCCAATGCCTACAGCCCGAGCAACGCGTGGGGTACCGACATGGGCAACGCCACGACGACCTCTACGGTCAACGGCGCCTATGCCGCGAACGCGCACATGTACCTGCGTACGCCGGTCATGAACGCCAGCAACGCCTCGGGCGTCAAGCTGTACTTCAAGCGTTGGCTCTCGGTGCAAGCCTCGGGCAGCGACCAAGCGCGCATCTTGGTTAACGGCACGCAGGTCTACATCAACCCGACCACGAACTTCGCCGACACCTCGTGGACCTCGCAGGTGATCGACATCTCGTCGATCGCGGATGGCAATCCGAACTTGCAGATCGACTGGCGCTTGCGTTCGAACGGTACGACCAACTGGGGCGGCTGGAACATCGATGATGTCGTCGTCAAGTGGATCGAAGCTCTGCCGCCGCCCTGCCCGACGCCGACCAACTACTGCGTGGGCGCACCGAACTCGGTGGGACCGGGTGCGATGATGAGCTGGCAAGGCACCGGCAACATCTCGATCAACAACCTCGAGGTGATCGCGGTGGGCTGCCCTGTCAACACCAGCGGCATCTTCTTCTTCGGCAACGGCCAAGCACAGGCACCGTTCGGCAACGGCTTCCGTTGCGTCAGCGGCACTGTGTACCGCTACGCACCGACGGCGACGGACTTCTTGGGCGACGCCCGCCAGGTAGTCAATCTCCAAGGCTCGGCTCCGACGACCTTCACCGCCGGTCAGGTCTGGAACTTCCAGTTCTGGTACCGCAACGCGGCCGCAGGTGGTGCGGGCTTCAACCTGTCGGACGGCTTGCGAGTCACGATCTGCCCCTGATCGCCGCAGCCTGATAGCTGTAGCCAGACCTCTGGCTTACACGAACACAACCGGGTTCCGCAGCTGCGGGACCCGGTTGTGTTGTTGAGATGCGTATACTGCGCTTTCGAAAGAACCGCGCCATGAACATCTCTACCGCACTTGGATTGAGCCTCGCCCTTCCGTTCTTGCTTGCTGGCAATGTGCCCGCGACACGCTTGGTGTTCGCGCCCGCAGCAGGCACCAGCCTCACGAAGAGCTTCGAGAGCAAGTCCACGCTGACGCTCGACGACATGCAGATGAGTGGCCTGCCTGGTGCAGCGCCCGAAATCGAGATGGACATGAAGATCGACCAGACTTGGTCGGTGATCGATGACTACACCAAGCTGGCCGATGGTCGCCCGAGCATGCTGGTGCGCACCTTCGATGCGATTGGCTCCAAGGTCGACATGAGCATGTCGATGGAGTTCATGGGCCAGGCCCAAGAGAACTCCACCAATGTGGAGGGCAAGAGCGAGTTGGAAGGCAAGAAAGTCGTCTTCACTTGGGACAAGGAGAAGAGTGAGTACACCAAAGCCTTCGATCCCACTGGTCCGGAAGAGAAGCTCCTCGACGGCCTCACCGAAGACGCCGACTTCCGCGCGCTGCTCCCGAACAAGGAAGTGGACGAGAATGACGAGTGGAGCGTAGACCCGAAGGAGTTGTCGGCGGTGTTCAATCCGTGCGGCAACCTCTCGATCGTTCCCGAAGAGAAGGAAGGCGAAGACCCGCTCATGGGCAGCAACGGTCTCGACTCGATGTCGGAACTCATGACCGGCATCGAAGGCGAAGCCAAGGCACGCTTCGCCGGCATGCGCGAGGTCGAAGGCCAGTCCTACGCGGTGATTGCGCTGGAGTTCAAGGTCAAGTCGCAAGCCGATTTGACAGAGAAGGTCAAAGAGCAGATGGAGTCGTCGGGCCAAGAGCTACCTGTCACCTTGGAAAAGGTAGACATGGAGTGGAGCTCGGCAGGCAAGGGCGAACTGCTCTGGAATGTGAAGGACGGACACTTCGTTTCCTTCGAGATGGATGCGGAGACGACGCTGAAGAGCGTGGAAGAGATGTCCATCGATGCAGGCGGCCGTCAAATGTCCTTGACGCAAACCCGCAACATGTCGGGCTCGACGGCGTTCGTGGCCAAGGCCAAGTGACCTGCTGCATCTCCGCCCTATGCGGATTCTGACGCTCCTCGCGACGCTCCTGCTCGCTCTGCCCCTCGCTCCGACCACGAGCGGCGGGGCAATCTATGTGCAAGATGGCACGGACCGTCTTGCCGAGGCCAAAGCTGCGGCGAGCGCCTTGGATTGGCAAACCTGTGCCGATCTGCTCATCGAGGACCTCAAGCGCCGTCCTGGTGACCTTGAACGCCATGAGCTGATGGGGCGCGCGATGCAAGCGCTGGGGCGCTGCGATGAAGCCGCGCACTACTTAGACCTCGCGCTCAAGGAACACGAGAAGGCCGCCCGCGCGGAAGCTGTCAAGGCACTCAAGCCGCTGCTGTACAAGTGCGATGACTTGTCCGATCGGCGTGACAAGTTCCTCGACAAGGCCGCCAAGCTGTTGATCGAAGCTGCGGAACAGCTCTTTGCTCAAGGCCACGAAGATCGCGCCTTGGAAGTGTTGGTGCGGGCGACACCGCTAGCGCGCGGTGAATTGGGCGCGCGGGCGACGCTCTTGCGCGACAAGCTGGCGGCCGCACGCAGCGAACTGGACTTGGCCAAAGTTGGCGACAGCGACGAAGAATCCGACGGCGAAGGCGACGAACCGGAAGCACTCGAAGAGTACTTCCACGAAACGGAGCACTACGAGATCCGCGCCAACCTCGAACCCAAGATCGTCCAACGCGTCGGCACGCTGATGGAAGACCTGTACAACTTCTATGTACAGATCTTTCTCGATGGCGACATCGCCAAGGTCACGATTCCCAAGGTCTCGATTCGCATCCACCCCAGCAAAGACGAGATGCTGACCGGTTGGGGCGGAGGTGGCGGCCCCGATGGTTGGTGGTCACCCGGCGAGCGCATGGTGCATTGCTATGACACGCGCGCCAGCACCGGTGACTTGGATTGGATGATGGAGGTGCTCTTCCACGAGGCAAGCCACCAGTTCACCACCATGCTGGAGATGGCGAATGAAGGTCGCCAGGTTCCCACATGGATGAATGAAGGTACGGCGAGCTTCTTTGAAGGCGCCGTGGCGATGGCCGATGGGCGCGTGCTGTGGCCGCGCGCTGCACAGAAACGCCTCGATGTGCTGGTGTTCCAACTCACAAGCGGCGCGGCGGATCCCAACACGCCCAGCGTCGAGCAAGTGCTCTCGTACCCGGGCCCAGGGTCCTATCCGGCGGAGTACTACACCTTTGGTTGGGGCTTGGCGTACTTCCTCCAGCAGTATGAGGACCCCAAGACCTTTGAGTATGTCTTCCGCTCCGCGTTCCAACGCTATCGCAGCGATGCTTTGACGACCGGCGGCAATCCCAAGCAACTCTTCGAGTCGATCTTCACCGGCCCTCAATCGCCGCTGCAACACGCGAACCTCAACGAGTTCGTAGAGTTCTGGCGTCAGTGGATCTTGGCTGATGTTGCGCCCATTCATAAGAACGACGAGGAAGCTCGCACGCGTCGCATGACACGCTTCCAACGCTACATGGACGCTGCCAAGCTCGCGGCGACAGACAAGAAGGCGCGCGTGAGCGAGAACGAGCTGCTAGCGCGCGCGCTGGGCGAGCTGGAGTGGGTCAAGACCCGCATCGACAAACCGGATGCTCCCAATGGCACGGTCTTGCTAGCCCAAGCCGAGATCTGTGAGCGCTTGAAGCGCAACGCCGCCGCGGCTGCGCTGTACGAGCAAGTCTTGTCGCTGATGGAAGAGGGCGCGCTGCGCTTGGATGCCGACGACAAGGCGAATGACAAGAAGCGTGGTGACCTTGAAAAGCGTCTCGCCAAGTTGGACCAAAAGAACGCACCGCTGCGGGCCGTGCGTGCGCGCACGCGCGAGCTGCAGCGAGCGGCTCTGCCCTTGTTGAGCGACTACAAGGCGAAGCCGGGCCTCGATCTGCGCGCCTATACCTTTGCCAACTTGATGGCGACTGCGCTGTCTGACACGGGCACGCTGCGCAGCAGTGCAGCAACCCTGCGCGAGACCGTGCGCAAGGACGGCAAGTTGCTGGGCGTGGTGCGCACCTTTGCCAGCAAAGAAGCCTCTTGGAAGACGCGCTTGGTGCGCCAATCCAAGTTCGATGTCAGCGCGGGACGCGTGCAGCTGTCGTGTCGTGGCGGCACCCAAGCGTGGCGCGACACGAGCTTCACGGCCCAAGGTGAGCATGAGTTCCGCCTGACCCTGCAAGGTTCCGGCACCGTGCATCCGGGCTCGGCTGTAGGCGTGATCTTGGCCTCGCACGATACCTTCGGCGACACGCTGCTGGGCATCGATGAACTGGGCAAGCCGGCCATCTGGACCGTCAAGCTATCGAAGAATGGCGGGACTACCCTGCGGCGCGATCGAGTGCTGACAAGCGACAAGGTCTACGATCGCAGTGCACCGCATGAGTTGCGTGTGCGCGTGTCGGTGGATGGTGCGCTGCAAGTTCACATCGACGATCAGCATGTGTTTGATGTGCCGCTGGCCTATCCGGCGAGTGAACCGCGCATGCTGGGTGTGTTCGTCAAGGACGCCAGCGTCGAGCTGACCAACTCAGCGGTTGAACTGTTTCCGTGACACCAGCACAGGCGATTGACGAATGGCAGCGTGGTCGTTGGCAAGCAGCGCACGATTGCTTTGAGGCGCTGTGGCGCGACTGTCAAGAATCTGAGACAGACCCGCGCGCCGAATTGTGGCGGGCACTAGCCCAATCCGCAGCTGTAGGTGTGCTCCAGCGTCAAGGCCGTCGCAATGGAGCTCGTGCAGTGGCTTCCAAGGCCGCGGCGCGTTTGCGTTTGCTAGCCGAAGAGCACGGTTCGGTGATCGCGGGCATCGATGTGCGCGCTGCGGCGGAGAACTTGAAGGACTGCGTCGAGGATGCGTCCAAGCTCGGGCCGCTCTTGATGGCGAGCGACGGCGTGGATCACGCGTCGGGGAACTCGTCGCGTAGCTGATCCAAGCGGCGCGACAAGCTGCTGCACACGAGCTCGCACAACTGCTCGATGCTGGAGTCAGCGATCGAGTAGTACACATGCAGACCCTCTTTGCGGCGCGCGAGGATGCCTTCGTCGTGCAGGATGGCGAGCTGGCGCGAGGTGTTCGCCTGCGCCCCCTTGCAGGCGATGCACAACGCCCCCACGGTCTGCTCACCGGCCATCAGGTGCTGCACCAGGGCCAGGCGCGCCGGATCCGACAGCACCTTGAAGCGCTGAGCCACCAGCTCTAAGGCCTGTGGCGACAAG
>JBILXQ010000311.1:0-4017 GCA_044378375.1 Planctomycetota bacterium | reverse complement strand
AGCCCGTGCAAACCGAGCGTGCTCCACTCGCGCTCGGGAATCAGCACCTCCACGAGCTGCGCCACGGCGGGTGGCAAAGTGCTCAACAGAGCAGCGACGCGATCATCCTCATGTTCGGCTTCGCCCCAAGACAGCAACGCGATGCTGGCGACTGCTGCGACGAAACCCACTGCGAGCAACAATGCTGTCGGGCCAAAGGCGAGACCTGCGGGTGGTAGGCCAAGCTCGCTGGCAGTGAAGCTGCCGATGTCGATGGTCTGAAACGGCCGCAAGATGTCCAGCGGCACCCACGACACCACGGGTACATCCAATTGGGCCACCTGCCATTGCTGCAAGGATCCTTGACGCAGCAGCCACAACTTGAAGGCCAAGGCGATGCACAACCACACGAAAGTCGAGGCTCCGAATCCAAGCCAAGCCATGCGAGGGCGTTCGCGTGTCAGCAACAACACCAAGATGACCAACTCGGCGTACAGCCAGGCGCCGTCGGGTGCGAGCACCAACGCCAGCAAGAAACTCAACGCCGCGTACAAGCCGATGCGCGCGCTGAGTGCCCACGCATCGTGCGGCATCCCTGCGTCTTTGCGCGCTAGCAGCGCGACTAAGGCCACGATCGATCCTGCAGCTAGCGGTGCGTAGCCCACTCCAGCGAATGCTCCATCTGCGTCAATCCACACAGCACCACAGAGCCCGGCAAAGCCAGCGAGAAGCGAGCCCCACTGAATGGCTGCAGCAGCTGTCATGAGCCGCATTCTCCGTCGAGGTCTGGATCACGGCGCTCCGATGCCAAGGCCAATGCCGCCAGTGCCCCACGCGACAGGCGCAACGCTTCGTAGAGCACAGGCTCTCGCGCAGCTGCGGCGGTGGACAGGCGTGTGCGGCGCTGCGACTGGAAGCCAAACCATGCATCCAAACGCTGTGCGGCGCGCGGAGCAACGCTGCGATCCACGGATACAAACGGCGCATGCTCGACCGTGTGTAGCAAGCGCCCCCAAGTCAGCAACGCCACAAGCGTGGCCTCACCAAGCAAGGGCGACTCGGCACCCAGCTCGGCACGCAGCGTGAGCCACAACTCAAACTGCAACGCGACGATCTCAGCATCGACACTGCGCTGCGCGCCTAGGCCATCCGGCTCCCACTCGACACGACGCACAAGTGCCGCAAGCAGAGACAAAGCACCCAAAGCCTCTGGCTCGGTGCCGGTCTGCAACAACGACACGCCACGCAACCATTCCTCGCCGCGGGCCGACGACAACCACACCGCAGCACGCGGGCAATCAACGGGCAAGAGTCCCCATAAACGCTGGTACTCCAAAGCGCGAGGCGGCGGCATCAGCGCAGCCAGCTCACGAGTGCGTTGTTCCGCGTAGCGCGAGACCATCTGCGCTGGGCGTGCGAAGGTCTGCACGGCATCCGCTTGTGCTTCCGGCGGAATCCAACGAGCCGCAGGCAAACCGCGCAAGGCCACCGCAGCAACCACGAGGATTGCTGCAGCAGCGAAGCCGAGGCGAGCGGCAGTCGTCATGCCTGTCATGCGTGCTTTACCCGCGGCGCGGGGCGGCCTGCTTCACATGCGTGTCCAGCCACTCGAACATCTCCGCCAAGGTGTGCAGCACGGCTTCGCGCGAGCGATAACCATGCGACTCGTGCGGCAACATCACGAGGCGCGCCTTGCCACCATTGCCTTGAATGGCTTGGTACATGCGCTCGGATTGAATCGGAAAAGTGCCCATGTTGTTGTCCTTCTCGCCGTGGATCAGGAGCAAGGGCTCGTTGATCTTGTTGGCCGACAAGAAGGGCGACAACTTGAGGTAGCTCTGCGGTGCTTCCCAGATGTTGCGGCGCTCGCTTTGGAAGCCAAAGGGCGTGAGGGTGCGGTTGTACGCACCACTGCGTGCGATGCCTGCCCGGAACAGATCGCAATGCGCCAAGAGATTGGCCGTCATGAACGCCCCGTAGCTGTGGCCGCCCACAGCTACGCGATCACGATCGGCAACACCACGCTCCACGGCGAAGTCGATGGCGGCTTGCGACGCAGCCACGATCTGCTCGAGGAAGGTGTCGTTCATCGTCTCGGGATCGCCCACGATCGGCATCGTGGCGTTGTCGAGCACAGCCCAGCCTTGCGTCAGCAAGAACAGGTGACTGGGGCCGCGCACGCGCACGAAACGATGCGGCGAGCCGCTGACTTGGCCGGCTGTGGCCGCGTCGTTGAACTCCAACGGATAGGCCCACACGAAGAGCGGCAGGCGCTCGCCTTCTTTGCGATTCGCAGGCAAGTACAGCGTGGCTGAAAGCTCGACACCATCAGCGCGCTTGTACTTGACGAGCTCTTGCGTGACACCGCGCAGCTCGGGGCAAGGATCGGGGTAGGCAGTCAGCGCTTTGGCTGTCTTCGCCATCACATCACGCAGTTGGTAGTTCGGTGTCACCGTGGGAGATTCCAGAACGGTCACGATTTGAGGCACCGCCTCGCCTTCCACCGGCAGCACAGACACCAACGACTCGTAGGTGCCCGGGGCGCACTGCCACAGGCGCTCACTCAAGCCTTCGATGGGCTGCACACGATCCAAGAACGGGCGCGAGCCCTCGGGTGTTGCGCCCATGCCGCGGCGATAGAACCACGGGCCGTCTTGGCGCAGCGTGCGTGCGCCACGCTCATCCACACTGACGACGAAGTCGCCGAGATCGCCATAGCGATCATTGACGCTGCGATCTTCCACCAGAGTCATGCCCATCGTCTGCAGGGCATAGATGTTCGAACGGCGCCAACGACGATCGCGATCGTACTCGCGCACCAGCACTTGGTCTCCATCCGCTCCCCAAGTCAGGCCTTGCGCGCGTTGCTCAAGCAACAAGCGTGTGGCGGGCTGACCCGTGAACGGCGCAGGGAGAGACTTCCAATGGTCGCGCACAGGACTGCGCTTGCGTGGATCGCCATTGTCTTGCGCTTCTACCCACCACAAAGTGGCATCGGCACTTTGCTGCCACTGATGCTCGCGCGGCCCTGTACGCACACCTTCGGGCGGAATGTCATCGCCCAAGCCCATTTCGCGCACGATGTAAGCAGAAGAGCCATCCGCGCGCAGCATCTCAACCACCTGCGGAAAGAGGCTCGCCGGCAGCACATAGCTGAATGGCTTCACGAGGCGCGTGGCAAGAATCCACTCACCATCGGGAGACGGATCGGCATCCGTCCACAAAGCAGGCTGTCCAAGCAATGTGACAGAGCCATCGAGCGTGACTGCGGCCAGTTGTGCAGTGGCATAGTGCTCGAAGAGGCGTTCGTCGCGCACATCCTTGAGCAAGTCTTGATAGGTCCGTAGCGCAGTCTTCTTGCCTGTGGACTCCTGCACAGCGGGGCCCGAAGGGACGGCTGGCAACACCGGCGCAGTGCGCATGGACTCCGGCACCAACTTGACGAGCAAGCGCTCGCTACCGCTCCACCAAGTGTAGGCCGCTCCCAAGCACGACTGCAGCGGACCAGCCAGTCGCTGCAACGAAGCCGTCGCAGGATCGAGGAGCCACAACTCCACCCGGTCGTCAAAAACCATGGACACCGCAACCTGAGCCGAATTGGGTGCCCAACTTAGGCCTCCAATCGTTGCACCCTCAGGTAAGGCCACACGGCGCGCCTCGGCATTGGTCAGGGTGCGCACCGCTAGGCCGGTGATGCCGCCGGCTTCCTGCGGCGCGTGCCGCGCGGGATCGATGCGCATGCCGGCAAGCCCCAGCCACGGGCGCGCCAACTCACTCAACGGCGGCATAGCAGCGCGTTCGACCACCAAGACTGTTTGGCCATTCGGCGCGACTTCCAGCTGCGGCGTGGGCGCGGCATCCAACATGCGCACCACATCGGCGGATGGTTGCTTCCAGCCTTGCGTCGTCGTTGTGGCGACGGGTGCAGGCGCGGGTGCTTGGAGCGAGAGGAGAGCGGTGTACAGCAGTGCGGTCAGCATGACGCGCCGATCCTACACACCCACGACCTACGAGTCAGCGTACAAGACCAATGCCAGA
>JBILXQ010000309.1:0-4026 GCA_044378375.1 Planctomycetota bacterium | reverse complement strand
TCGACGACATACATGCTGGTCTGGTGGACGAGCGTCGGCACCGTCAGCGGCTTGTGCAGACGGTTCTCCTCAAACGTCTCCATCTCGTCGAAGGCGAAGCTCCAGGGCTCGGCCTGGTCACGCAAGAGCGGCAAGCGCGCTCGATGGAACGCTTCGCAGTGCTGGCCTAGCTGCTCGAGCCGCAGCGCGATGGTCTTGCGGTTGATCTTCAGCGAGCGCGCCATGTGGCGCTGCGTGACCTTGGCCACGAAGCCGCGAAAGATGTCGATGGTGATGCCCGGCCGCCGGTGCCGCCAATCGAAGCGAAAGGTCTGCGTGGAGAAGGTGTGGCCGCAGGTTTTGCAGCGAAAGCGCTGCACGAGGCGGTTGTCGCAGCGGCGCCAGTAGTGACCCTTGTGCTGGAAGGCAAAGCGCGCCTGACCGGCGCAGGAGGGGTGCGGACAGAAGGCGGGTGTGAAGGCGGTCATGGCGTAGGTGCTCCGCCCTTACGGACGAAGCGCGCGCGCCAGGTGGGACAGCTAGTTGGGATTTCTGTGCACACTGGTCGGGACCAGTATCACTTTGCTCCTCTCTCCCTCCGGCTTAAACTCCTCCCGTCATGTCCCCCCTATCCCCCCACCATTCCTCCCAACTTCAAACCTTCGCCCAAACCCACCTCGGCCCCGCCTCCGCCCACCACCTCACCACCCCCCACATCCAAGCCAGCATCGAAGCCCGCATCGTTTCCGGACTGGCCCCTGAAGATGCCTTCCTTGCAGTGCTCCACACCCTCGCTCGGCAGGAGCGAGCTGTGGGGGACGAGTTCTTTGCGTACTTCCTGCAAGACGCGCGCTACCGGGGTCAAAAACTTTTGTCGGAGGGGCTGCGGCGTTTCTTGGAGACGGGGGATCTCGTGCAGTCGGTGTTTGGTGATGTGTGGACTTCGTTGACGGATTTGCCGTTTGAGAGTCGCGCGCAGTTTTCGGCGTTGTTGGCGCAGCGCTTGCGATGGAAGGCGATTGATAAGGCGCGCATGTTGCAAGCGGAACGGCGGCGGGATGATGCTCGGCATCCGGAGCCGGTGGAGGAGTTGCCGCTCACGACGGAGGACCATTCGCCTTCCTCGCAGGTGTCGCGCGGGGAGCAGACGGAGCGGTTGGTGTTGCGTTTGATGCGCTTGCCGGAGAGGGATCGGCTCTTGGTGCGCATGCATTTGCGCGGTGCCAAGCTGGAGGAACTCGCTGTGGCGATCGGGACCAACAAAGACGCGGCTCGGAAGGCCTTGGCGCGGGCGATAGCGCGGCTGCAGGCGCAGAATCCGACGGACGGGGTATTCTAGGCGCTATGGAACACTTGCAGCCGGTACCCGTCAGCACGCAGCAGGCGCGTGCCGAGGCGGAAGCTGCGTTCCACGAGTACTTGACGCAGTCGCGCTCAGGTGATGCTCCGCCGTTGTCCAGTTTTTTGGACAAGTACAATCCACTTGTGCGCGCCGAGTTGGAGCGGCTGATAGAGGACTACCTGATCCTGCGCAGCCGCCCGGGCCTGTTGATGGTGGCTCCCACGGCGGGCACGGAGCTAGGTGGCTTTGTGCTGGAGCGGGAGTTGGGGCGCGGGGGCATGGGACAAGTTTGGGAAGCCCAGCAGCGCTTGCCGCGGCGTCAGGTGGCGTTGAAGTTGTTGCATCCACACTTGTCGTTGTCGGATACATCGTTGCGACGCTTTGAGAACGAAGCACTCGCCTGTCGCCGCTTGTCTCACGAGCACATTGTGTCGGTCTACGCCGTGGGCGAGGACCAAGGTGTGCATTGGATCGCCATGGAACTGGTGCCAGGTGGTTACTCTTTGGCGGAGCGCATCGCGGAGCAGCGCTTGCAACCACCGCCTGCGCGTGAGCATTGGGCGACCGTCGTGCGTATGGTGCGCACACTTGCGGCTGCGTTGTGGAGCGCACACAGCGCTGGTGTCGTGCACCGCGACATCAAACCGCACAACATCCTCATCGGCACCAACGGCGAGCCCAAGCTCTGTGACTTTGGCCTCGCCATGGTGCAAGACAACTTGACACTGTCACGGTCGGGCAAGTTGTCAGGTACGCCGTACTACATGAGCCCAGAGCAGGCCGCCGGCTCGCGCTTTGGCATCGACGCACGCACGGACATCTACTCGCTAGGAGTCACGCTCTATGAAGCACTCGTGCTGGAGCGCCCGTATAGCGTCGAATCCCAAGGCGAGCTACTGGAGCGCATTCTTCTCGGCGACACCCCTGACCCGCGCAGCGTACGCACCGACTTGCCCGATGATCTAGCGGCCATCGTGATGATGATGATGGCCAAGCGTCGCGAGCACCGGTACGACAACATGGCTCTCGTCGTGGAAGATCTCGATCGCTGGCTGCGGGGCGAGCGCCCACACGCAAGGTTGCGGTCTCGCCGCCCTTGGTTGCGGCCGCTGTTGGTGACCGCGAGTGCTGTGCTTGTGCTTGGCGGTTCGTGGTATTGGGCCTCGGATCGGACGCCGGTGGACGCTGCGACTGGCAGCCTTCAAGCACCTCGCATGGCGGCTGCGGAGGCTGAGCCCTATCCGTTCCCCCTCAGAGTGCAGGAACTGAGTGGCATGCCGGTGCTGCTGGCTGCGGCGGAGCGTTTGGAAGCCCAAATCGAGCCGAATACGAGCCCCGAACGACGGATTGCGATACTGCTGACCTGCACCGAGCTGCGGCTCGAGGGCGGCGCCTTCGCTGCTGCGCTCGGCACTTTGAATTCCATGCAGGACCAAGCGTTGATCCAGCAGGCCACGATCACCCAACGCTTGTCTAGCGGGGAACTCCGAGCGCGTTGTGCACAGCTGCTTGGCCGGCACGAATTGGAACGCTCCACCCGCCAAGAGGTGTTGCAGCTCGCCTGCGAAGCACTCCAGCAGGATGACCCGCGTCGTCAGTTCGCGGCCGTGCAAGCCGCCAGTCTGGAGGACGCTCTCGGCCGCAACCAAGCGGCGCAGGCTGCAATCGAGTCGACCTTCGGGTTGCGCAGCATGCTGCGTTCGCGTCTCTTCCGGAGCCAGCGCACGCGCGACAATCTTGGCCCCGATGTGAAGGAGCTGCAGGCTCAGCTCGGCGAGTTGCTGTTGGTGGAAGGCAGCATTGAGTCGATGCACGAAGGCCGCCGTCTGCTGGCTGATGCCGCCCTCGCCGTGCGCAACGAGAAGGGGCCCAAAGCCTGGCAGAGCCTGTATGCGCAGTGGCGCGCCTTGCGTGCCGGTCGGCTGGTGCTGCAGATGGAAGGCCTACTGCCCACCACAGAACCGGCTAGTACCCAGACGGCGAGAGCCCAAAACCTAAGTAGCTCAGCGGCTGGACTACACGATTCGGCAGCCGCCATGCCCCTGCTCCAGTTACGCATCGAGGCCGAGCGCATCTACGCTCTGGAGGCTGCCCACGAGGCGCTCGCCTTACCAGAAGGCCTCGTCACCTTGCGCCGCATGGAAACCGCCTTCGGCGCCGACCATCCGGAAACCGTAGAGCTGCGCGCCTGTGTGGTGCGCCTGTCGTTGGCGGCCTGGGATGCCGCCGACGCGCTGGAGCTCGCCACCACCAATCAAGCCATTCTCGAACGCCACGCCGAGAGGGGCGCGCCTGTGCTGTTGGAGGCTGAGCTGTATGCCGCCCAGGCACGCTGTGCACTCTTTGGCCTCGATGATCCCAGCGGTCGGGCCATGCTGGAAACGTTGCTTCTGCGGGCCGCTGCGCAGATGCAGGCTTTAGAAGCCGGGCCTGATTCTGGACCTGCTTTGCATCGCCTGCGCTACGCCCGCCTGGCGGAAGTGTGTGAGTCGTTGCTGGAGGACTGAACCCAGCCCCACGCCTCGCCGACGGGTTATTTCAAAATAGTTGTCCGCCCTTAGTCAGTACCGCGCTCCCGCGTGTGGAGGACCTGCACTCGGTCTTCCTAGCCTACATGAGCACGGAACCGACCGAGATACTCGAGCGCTCGCTGCGCTTCGCCCGCGAAGAGCTAGGCCCATTCTCCGAGCGGTTGATCTCCACTC
>JBILXQ010000308.1:0-4027 GCA_044378375.1 Planctomycetota bacterium | reverse complement strand
AGCCGGCCGCAGGAACGCGGTTCTAGACCCCGCAGGGGCGCTTAGCCCCCGCTGAGTTCGTGCACACTCGTCTGGGCCAGTATCAACTAGAAGCAGAATGGCGCCTGCAACGCATCACTCAAGTTGAACCCCGCGCCCCCGCCCGCCGGATTGCGGTACCAATTCTGGAAGTACCACGTCTCCCCCGCATCAATCGGCGACCCCGTCAGGTTCACCGGCACCGCCGCATCACCGAAAATGGACGCGTTCGTCACCGGCAACCGCAACACGGATCCCCCGACGCAGCGCCAACCGTTCCCGAAGGCCGTGAAGGCTTGCGCCTGGCCGTAGTAGAAGATGTTGGCCGCGTTCGGCGGGAGCCCCGCGGCGACGATGGTGAAGTTATTCTGAGCGCGCACGGTCGAACCGGCCCAAGCCATCGTGGCGCCGGGGCCCACAGAGTTCGGGGAGGAGCTGCAGACATTGGTGGGCAGCACGCAGGGCGGGAACGGGTCGAAGCCGTTCAGGGTCGTGGGATTGCTGCCCACGGGATCCAGCCACTGCGCGATCGCGTTCGCGGTCCAGAACCGATCGAAGCGGCCGAACCACGCCGTCTGACCGGTGCACACGAAGGCATCGACGCAGCACGCTGGCCCCTTCACGCGGCCGTTTTGGTCAAACAACGGCCCGCCCGAGCTGCCGCCTTCCAAGGTGCCTTGATTCCAAGCCACGCGCCACAGCGTGTTCTCGACCGCGGTGCCGTTGTTGTCGATCGAGATCTTCTTGGGGCCACCGCTCGGATGCCCCATCGCGTACGCGATCGTCGCGTTCGTCGTCGCGCGCGTCCAACCCGCCATGTAGGGCTGGTACGTGGACGGCACCGTCGAGTTGATGCGCAAGAGACGACAATCATAGGTCGGGCTCGTCGTCAGCACAGAGCACCCCGACAGGGTGTAGTTCGTCGGCGCGCCACCGGTGGCGCAACCGCTGGTTTGGTAGCGAAATAGGAAGACGGTGCTCGTCGTTTGTCCGCAGTGATCCGCAGTCAGCACATACGGCGTACCGTTATTCGCCGTGTTGTTCACCAACGCACCCGAGCACAGCGCACCCGCGGACAAGGTGCGCATCGTGGCCTTCTTCTGGTTGGGATAAGGATCGCCCTGCGGGCAGTTCACATCGATCAAGCACGGGCCGAGCGCCTGCGTGTCGTCCAACCGCACCGAGCCCTCCATCAGCCCGAAGATGTTGCGGTAGTCGTGAATCACACTGCGCGTCCGCAACGTAGGCGTCGCCACACCGGCGGGCACATTCAGTTCCAGCACGATCTCCGCACCGGGGTACGGCTCGAACACAAAGCCGCCATCCTCATGGCGATTGACACGCGTGTACGCACCGAGGATCTCGGCACGCTCCTCGTGATAGACGAAGAACTTCGCGCCTTCAGGCAGCTCGAACGCTGCGAACTCCACGGCTAGCGAATGCGCATTCGGCGAGGCCAAACGCAAACGCCACGCCCGCGAACCGTCCGGCAACGTCAGCCAAGCACCATCGTCCAAACTTAGATCGGCATCCACCAACGCGCCGTAGCGCAGCGGGCGGTGATTGCGGGCCGCGTCCTCCGCCAAGTAGGTCGCCACATCCGGAGCAGGCAACACCACCGTGGGGATGGTTCCTGGCAAGGGCCGCTGCAAGCCCACGGGCAGGCCGCCCTCAGACACTTGGGCGTTCGCCAGCCCACACACGACCGACAGCGCTGCCACAGCAGCAGCGATTTGGAGCAGGCTCTTCATGGGGGCGAGTCTACCCCAAGACCTGCAAAAGGATTGGAGGCGGCACCCGGGATCGAACCGGGGAATAACGGATTTGCAATCCGTCGCCTTACCACTTGGCTATGCCGCCGCGCCTGTAAGCGCAAGAAGTGTACAGCCCCACACGCGTCGATCAACGCATCCCTGTCTGATTCCTGAACATCCGGCGCCGAGGCGGGGAGAAAATTCCTCGCGACGACCGTACTCTAGGCGTTTGGCGAGGGAATGGCGGAACAGGCAGACGCATCGGACTTAAAATCCGAAGCCGCAAGGCATGGGGGTTCGATCCCCCCTTCCCTCACCAGCCCGTCCGATCCACTTGACAGAAACCGCTGCCGTCCGACGCGCGATCAGAGATCTTGAGCCAGACGCAGCAGCGCCAAGCGGTTCTGCCAGTTGCTGACGGGACTCTGCCAGATTTGCTGCAGGCTCGTCACGCCTGACAGCTCGCAGGCGCGTGCAAGGAATTGCGGATCTTGGGTGGCGAGCCACGCGTGTGCAAAGCTCGAGGGGCACTGCACCCATTCCACCTCAGGCGACTCGCCACCGGGCGGCACAGTCGTGCAGTACAAGGGCTGCGAGCTGTCAAACGGCCCCACAGCGAGCTTGAATACAGGCCCGCTGCGCGCGCTACGCCAGACGAGCGGTGAGATCGTGCCGTAGTACGACTGCTTGAGGATCTCCGCCACTTTGGCTGAGGCACACGGATCCTGACCCACGAGTGCCGTCTGCCGCAAGCCCACCAGCGCGTGCTCGATGATCGACACCTCGTTCTGGGCCCGCACGCGATAGAGACCGCCGAACGCACTCATGCTGGGCGCGGCCATGAGCGTGCCACTACAGGCCGAATGGGCATCCCACAACAGCTCGATAATACGCGCAAAGTCGCGCTGCAGCACCACTCGCCGCTCGGGCGGCGCCACCGCGTACCACGCCACCAAAGTGTCCAGTCCCCAGCCTTCACCGCGACCAAAGTCCAAGCCCTGACCGGGGTGGGCATCCACATGGCGTCGATCTGCGAGGAAGCCCGTGACCACGGCCATCCCCTGCTGAGTCTGCGGCACATGTGGATACGCCATGCGCCATGCTTCCGCCTGCGCCTCCAATTCAAAGCGCGCCAAGGGATCGTTCGCGAGCCACACCAACGTCTTCAGCGTGCGCACATGACGCACGTAGTGCTGGTAATCGACCGGCTTGTAGCTGCGGATGTACTGGTTGTAGATCGGCAAGCGCGCTTGGGCAGCGGCCTGGTTGTAGTGCGTGGCATCGGCACTTGCCAAACCCAGCGGATCACCGATGCTCAGCAGCGGACCGTTGAACCAACCGATGGGCATGTACGGGCCGTTGGTGCCCTGCAGCGTGCAGCCGTCGAGCGTCATCGGCGCGCCATCGCGCTCGAACAGTACGTTCGGCTGGCGGCTGGTGTACATGCGCATGCGCAGCTGCGCCAACCGAATCCCCTCGAGGCTGCGTGCCGACGCGATGTCCGCGCCATCCCAGAGCCAGATCTCGTCGCCACCGGTCATGCTGCCGGTGGTCGGCCCCCACGGATGGGCCCACCCCAACACACCACTCGACACGGGGTAGCCGTTGGCGCTGGTACCGCCCGTCTCGACGATGGCCGCAATCGTGCTGTAGGTGCTCGCCAGCGCCGTACGCTGGCTGGCCACGGTCGCGTCGTCCCACAACGGCAGAGCGATCTTCTGTGGCCAGTAGCGCGCCGTCAGCTTGTTCCACCACGAGAAGCGCCGAGCGCCAGCACTGATCGGCTCAGGCACAACGAAGGCTAGACCTTCCTCGGCGGCCAAGGCGCGCGCTACCTCAAGTTCGGCGACAGGAGCAATCAACACGCGCCGCTGGAAGCGCCGCAGTTGCGGCAGTACATGCAGCACATCCTGTCCTTGGTTGCGCACCAGCGGCAACAGGTACTGCGCGCCATCGTCCACGCCCGTGCCTAGGAACGGATCTGCAACACAGGCCACAGCAGTCCAACCGGTAGGCAACAACAGCTCGAGCTGATCGAACACCAGATCACCCAGCACATCATCGCTGGGGTCGTTCGCATCACGGCCGGTGAAGGCATTGTGCACATGCAGATCCAGCCGCAGAGCGTTGGTGTGCGCGTAGCGTGTCACAATTGCTTGCACGCCCATCGCATGAGGCAGCGTTGCAGAGGCTCCGCCTTGAGGAGCCGCGGGCATCAGGACGGCGTGCTCGCTGTCGCGACGGTACAGAAGACC
>JBILXQ010000307.1:0-4033 GCA_044378375.1 Planctomycetota bacterium | reverse complement strand
ACTCTTCGTCTTCGTCGCCGCCGAAGCCCAAGTCATCGTCGTCATCATCGTCGTCGTCATCTTCATCCTCGTCGTCATCGTCGTCGTCGAACTCCTCGTCGTCGTCGTCGAGGTCATCGAGACCGTCGAAGCTGAAGTCGCCGTCGAAGTCGTCCTCACAGAAGACGATCGGGGCGGAGACCAGTCGCTCGGCACCCGTGCCGAGTTCGGCCGGGAGGGTAAGCAAGCTGCTCTGGAAGGCGCGCATAGGTTGGCTGAGGCGTGGTCAGGGTCAGAGAGAGGTCCGTCGTGATAGCCACCGCGACGCAACGCGCGGCAGTCCGTATCAAGACCGTGAAGGAGTTATTGCCGCACCCCCGCAACCTGCGCAAGTAGAAAATTGAGTCCTGTGCCCGGGGGCGCTACGGTCTAGCGCGTCCATGTGGAGTTTTGAGCCAAGTCGACGTACCTCCCGCGCCCTAGGCGTGGCGGCGATTGCTGGCCTGAGCCTCCTGCTGGGCGGCTGCTACACCCGCACGGAAGAGCAGTGGTACGACAACGGGGTCTTGCGCTCCCGCGGGCCTGTGCACGCTTGGAGCGGCTTGCGGCACGGCGAGTGGATTTTCCAACACGCCAACGGCGAACCCAAGGAGCGTGGTGCGTACGCACACGGCTACCGGGTGGGAGTCTGGACTCAGTGGTATCCGGACGGTCAGTTGCGCGCGCGCGGCGAGCGCATCCCCGACCCGGCCAGCGGCTCCTCGCCGCGCCATGGCCCGTGGGTGTACTGGCACGAAAACGGAATCCCCGCGGCGCGTGGCATCTACGAGCGTGGTCTGAGCGAAGGCGTCTGGGAACGCACGCTCGACGATGGCGGGCTTGATGGGGACCACTCTGGTGTCCATCACCAAGGTGAGCTGCTGGGCTTCCCCGTAGCGGGTGCACCCAAGGACGATCAGGAATGAAGGAACAACTCGGCGTGCTGCTCGTGAACCTCGGCACGCCTGATGCACCCACAACGGCGGCAGTGCGGCGCTATTTGCGCCAGTTCTTGTCCGACCGGCGCGTGGTGGATGTCAATCGTCTGCTGTGGTGGCCGCTGTTGCACGGCATCATCCTGCCCTTGCGCTCGCCCAAGTCCGCGCACGCCTATCGTGAGGTCTGGACCGAGCGCGGCTCACCGTTGATGTCGCATTCCCTTGACAGTCTGGAGGCATTGCGCGCGCGCTTTGCCGGTGAGTCGCTGCGCATCGCGTTGGCCATGCGCTATGGCAATCCAGCCATTGCAGCGGGCTTGCACGAACTGCGCGGCTGCACGCGCATTCTGGTTCTGCCGCTCTTTCCGCAGTACTCCGATGCCACCAACGGCTCGGTCCATGCCGAAGCGGCGCGCGTGGCCTTGTCACGCCGCGATGCGCCGGCACTGTGCCTGTTGCCGCCCTTCCCCGATGATGCGGGCTACATCCAAGCCCTGGCTGCGCGTGTCAAGGAAACCGAACACGGTCGGCGCATCGACCATCGCTTTGTGAGCTTTCACGGCATCCCCAAGCGCTATGCCGACTTGGGCGACCCCTATCCGACTCACTGCCGCCTGACAGCCGAGGCCTTGGCGCGCACCTGTGGTTGGAAGGACGACGAATGGAGTTTGTGCTTCCAATCGCGCTTTGGACGCGAGCCGTGGCTG
Organism: Planctomycetota bacterium; assembly: GCA_044378375.1. Classification (GTDB taxonomy): domain Bacteria; phylum Planctomycetota; class UBA1135; order UBA1135; genus SXXH01. The sequence goes on along the minus strand of JBILXQ010000307.1, from coordinate 2,370 downwards.
CAACCCTACGCCGATGAGCATGTGCCCGGACTGGCCAAGCGCTATCCGCATGCCTTGGTGTTGACACCTGGCTTTGTCGCGGACTGCCTCGAAACCATCGAAGAGATTGGCATCCGCCTGGTCGAGGACTTCCGCGCGGCCGGCGGCGAAGCCCTGCATGTGGTGCCCTGCCTCAACGCTCACCAGATCTGGATCGACGCGCTCGAGAGCCTTATCCGCCGCTCGTGTGAAGCGGACCTCGCGTGAAGCAGCCTGGCAGGCAGGCAAAGTTGGTAGCGGTGGAGGGATTTGAACCCCCGACACGTGGCTTATGAAGCCACTGCTCTAACCCCTGAGCTACACCGCCAACTTTGGGCCGGAGACTCTAGCCGAGCCCTAGCACGGTGGTCAAGAGTTACGCAGCCAGCTGCGCAGGCGGCATTAGCGGGGTTGCACCACGCCACCCACAGAGTAGTAGCGCATCACCCGCGTCTGCACGGCCCCCGTCGCCGGGTCATAGATGCCGCAGGTCTCGATAGGTTTGGAATACAGGTGCAACGAGCACCCGTCACGCCCCGCCACCGGACGCACCAAGTGCAGGGCGATGTCGTCGTCAATGTACGCCACCTTGCCCTGCGCATAGGTCCGCGCCGCGCGCAGAGTCAGCGGCCCGGCATGACCGGGCACAGGCTGGTCGTACTGCTGCTCCTCGATCTGGCCATCGAGAATCGCCATCCAGCATTGCTGCTGGCTGTGACAATGAATCGGACTCGCTTGGCCTGCACGCCAGCACAGCACGATCAGCTCGTAGGCTGCATGCCGCGCCACGAGATTGCGCGTGTAGTGATCCGCCTCGAAGTGCGCATACGCGCGCCAGTCCTCATGACCGCTGCTGCTGTACGCAGCCAACAACTTGGCGACGCCCTTGCCACGCGCATCGCGTGCGAACTCTTCGATCAAAGCCTGTTCCAACACGCGTAGCGGTTGCGAGCTCATGTAGCGGTTCCTGCGGTCGCGTGTGCGCGGGCTGGCAGACAGCGTTGTAAGGCAGCCATGACAGCCTCGACGGTGCGTTCATCGCTGAAACGCCCCAACGAGAAGCGCAACGAGGCACGAGCGCGCTCGGGCGGCAGCCCCATCGCCGTCAAGACATGCGATGGACTACCTGTGTTCGCGGCTGCACCGGCCGCCACGCAAATACCTTGTGTCCCCAATTGCTGCAGCAACTCGATGCCCGTTTCGCCCTCAAACGCCACATTCAAGGTGTTGGGCAAGAATGGCCCGGCACCGTTCCTGCGCGCCTGCGGGAAGGTGCGTTCGATGCGCTGCCACAACAGATCGCGCAGTTGCGCCAGACGCGCATGGGAAGGGAATGCACCGCTCTTCGACATGCTCAGCGTGCGCGCAAAGGCCACAGCACCAAATGCATTCTCTGTGCCGCCGCGCAGACCATTCTGTTGGCCGCAACCGTACACCAGCGGCATGACGCGCGCGCCACGACGGATGTACTGCAAGCCCACTCCCTTGGGGCCGTACAGCTTGTGCGCGCCCACCGACAACAGGTCGATCGTGGAACGCGACAAGTCCAAGTCAAGTTTGCCTAACGCACACACCCAATCGCAGTGGTACAGCACACCGTGCGCGCGGCACAGCGCACCGAGCTCTTCATACGGCTGCACCACACCGGTCTCATTGTTCGCCCCCATCACCGACACGAGGAAGGTGTTCGGGCGCAACGCTTGGGCCACATCAGCCACATGCACGACACCATCGCTGCGCGGCGCAAGGCGCGTCACAGGGTGACCACGGCGCTCAAGCTCGGCCGCGGTCGCCAGCACGCTCTTGTGCTCGATCTGCGAGACGATCAGGTGCGCGCCGGGGTGAGCGGCCGCAGCGCCGAGCAACGCGTGGTTGTTGCCCTCCGAGCCGCCGGAGGTATGCACCAACTCGTCGGGGTAGCACCCCAACACCGCGGCTGAGTCCACTTTGGCGCGCTCAATGGCAAGCTTCGGCGCCGCCCCCAAGGGGTGCGAAGCCGACGGATTGCCGTAGTGCTCTACCAAATACGGGAATGCAACTTCCAAGGCCTCCTGTGCCAGAGGCGTGGAGCCGTTATAGTCGAGGTAGAGATCGACAGCCGATGATGACGCGCTCTGCATACCCTGCCTATTGTGCGGAACGAGGCCCCCGCCCGTCAGCCTTCGTTAGCGGTTTTGGGACGACTCTCGAGATTGCGGACCCCGCTCCTTGCGTGAGCCCACAGCAGACAGGGCTCGCCGGCCGTAGCCACGGGGCTGTGCACCGAGCCGGCCTCGTAGCGCACCCAATCACCCGCACGGTGCACCCCGCGCTCGTCGGCGTAGCCACCCGCCAGGATCAGCACATCCTCCA
>JBILXQ010000306.1:0-4051 GCA_044378375.1 Planctomycetota bacterium | reverse complement strand
GGAAGATTCCGGTCGGTCCGAGTTCTTGCCCGGTGCCGGTGGTCAAGTCGATGTGGATGACGAAGGTGTCCCCACGCAACGCACGACGATCATCGAGAATGGCATTCTCAAGAGCTACCTGCATGACCGTGAAACGGCGGCGCACTTCGGTGTGGCGCCGACGGGCAACGCGCGCGCTTGGGAGTACGACAACGAGCCTCTCATCCGCATGCGCAACACCTACATCCGTCCTGGGCAAGGCACGCTCGAAGAGCTGATTGCGTCCACCCCGGATGGTTGGTTGTTGGATGGTGCCTCGAACGGTCAAGCGGATGCTAACGGTGAGTTCATGTTCGGCACGCACGAAGCGCGCCGCATCCAGAACGGCAAGTTGGGCGCTCGCATGAAGGGCGTCAACATCTCGGGCACCGCCTTTGAAGTGCTGCAATCGGTGGATGCCGTGACCAGTGACTTTCGCTGGGATTTGGGCTCGGGTCACTGTGGCAAAGGCCAACCCGCCAAAGTGGATGCGGGTGGACCTTGGTTGCGTTGCAAAGTCGTCTTGGGCGGCAAAGAAGGCTGAGCGATGACGCACGTTCCGTACGACCCGCAAGCGTTGGGCGAGGCGCTGTTGGCGCGCTGTGAGCGCTTGGTTGACATGGCCAAGTCCGCTGGCGCCCACGAGGCCGAGGCCTTTGCCTCTGCTTCGAATGGCGTCTCCGTCAAGTATGAAAAGGGCGACCTCAAGCTCGTGTCGAGCGACGAGGGCGCTGTCGTGGGCTTGCGTGTGTTCCGCGACAAGCGGGCAGGTTTCGCCTCGACGAACCAAGCGCATGACGAAGCGTTGAGCGCGTGTGTGCGCGATGCACTGGCTACGGCCAGCTTTGCCCCCGCGCACGAAGCAAACGTGTTGCCGGATGCGGCACCGTGGCAACGCACCGTGGCTTGCAGTGCCGAGATGGCGCGTGCAGATGGCGAGTTGATCCTCGAACTCGGCGCGGATTTGCTCGCGACCGCGCAAGCGCGCAATCCGAAGATCGCCATCGATGGAGCCGCCGCAGATGTCACGCGCGCAGTGCAAGCGATCGCGTCCACGCGCGGCGTTCGTGGCCATGAATCCGATGGTCTCGTATCGCTGTCGCTGATGGGCATGGCCATTGATGGTGCGGATGTGGGTGGCATGCACTACGACTCGGGTGTGTGGCGCTCGCTCGACAAGGTACGCGCCGCGGTGCGCCCCATGGCGGAAGGCATGGTGGATGTGTGTGTGGGCAATCTGGGCTCGACCAACGCACACAGCTATCGCGGACCGGTGCTGTTCTCCGCGGATGCCTTTGTGGATTTGTTCATTGCCCCCATCGTGGCGGGCTGCAGTGCCTTGGCAGTGCAGCGCGGGCGCTCGCCGTTGGCGCACAAGCTGTTGACCGCGATTGCGAATCCGCGCCTGACCTTGCGTGACGATCCCACGGACCAAGATCTGGCGGGAGCTGCGGCGTTTGACCGCGAAGGCGTGCCTGCGCGCCCGTTCACATTGCTCCAAGAAGGCGTGTTGCTGGGCTGGATGCACAACGCGCACAGCGCATCCGTGGGCAAGACGGTCAGCACCGGCCATGCGCGCGGTGGAGCGCGCTCCGTGCCGGCCCTTGGCCCGCATGGGTTGGTGGTCAGCACCGGCGATGGCGGCGACGAGCACGCGATGCGGCAAGCGTTGGGGCGCGGGCTGTACATCGAACGCTTCTCAGGCACAGTCGACCCGACCAACGGCGACTTTTCAGGAGTTGCCAAGTCATCGCGGTGGATTGAGGGCGGCATGGTGTCGCACTCGGTCAAGGAAACGCTCATCTCTGGCAACGCGTTGCAGTTGCTGCAGCGCATCGCCTTGGTGTCCTCGCACAGCGTGCTGCTGGGCGGTGCTGCCAAAGCACCGATGGTGATCGTGGACGGCATCGACGTCACGGCGGGGTGAGTTCCAGAGTGAGTTTCAGCACGGGTAACGCTTGACCCGTTCGCGCCTCAGGGCTATTCTCCTCGCCGCTTTCAGCAGCCCGTGCCCGGGTGGCGGAATTGGCAGACGCGCCAGGTTCAGGTCCTGGTTCTCTTAAACGGGATTGCGGGTTCGACCCCCGCCCCGGGCACCATCACTCGCTAGCAAGAAAGTCCCCCGCATGGATACCTCCGGCGTGAAGTGGGCGGAGCTGATGAACCGTCAGTTCCTCGAAAACCCAGTGCGAGACTGGATCATTGCGCTCGCAGTCCTCGCGGGTTCGTTCTTGGTACTTGGGCTGATCAAGCGCTTGATCATTTACCGCCTAGGGCTTTTGGCGGCGAAGACCGAGACGGACATCGATGATCTGCTGATCGACATCGTGCGGCGCACGCGCCGCATGTTCCTGTTCATCGTGTCGCTGTGGATCGCCGCACACTTCTTGCGTTTGCCGGGTGCGGAGTACACCGACACCGGCGAGCTCAAGGAAGAGAGCGAAATCCAGACCTACCTCGGAATCTTCACCACCATCAGCTTCTGGGTGCAGGTGGGCTTCTGGGGGCGCGGCCTGCTCGAGTACGGCCTGCGCAAGCTGCTGCACTCGCGTGGTTCGGATGACCCCACGGTGAAGATGGGCTCGAATGTGCTCGGCTTCATCGGGCAAGTCGTGTTGTGGGCCTTGGTGCTGCTGCTGTGCCTCGAGGCCGCGGGCTTCAATGTCAACTCGCTCATCGCGTCGCTAGGCATCGGCGGTATCGCCGTCGCGTTGGCCTTGCAGAATGTGCTCGGCGATCTGTTCGCGTCGATCTCGATCCTGTTGGACAAGCCCTTCGTTGTCGGTGATGCGATCCAATCCGCGGAGTTCACTGGCACCGTTGAGCAGATTGGTGTCAAGAACACGCGCATCCGCTCGGTGACTGGCGAAGAGATCATCATCGGCAACAACGACCTCGCCAGTTCGCGCTTGCGTAACTACAAGCGCCTAACCGAGCGGCGCTGTTTGCACACCTTGGGGCTGGTGTACGCCACGCCGCATGCCAAGCTGCAACTGGTGCCGAATCTCCTGCGCGACATCGTCACGGCCAACCCTCGTGCGCGCCTGGACCGCGCGCACTTCAAGGGCTTTGGCGACAGCGCGATTCTGTTCGAGCTGGCGTTCTACACCCAAGGTCAAGAGTTCGGCACGATGATGGATGTGCAGCAAGAAGTGCTGTTTGAAATCCATCGTCGTTTTGAGGCCGAAGGCCTGTCCTTCGCCTTTCCGACACAGACGCTGCACTTGGTGCAAGCCGGCGCGTTGGCCGGTCAAAAAGAGTTGTCACGCGGGTAGAACAGAATCCCGATCAGCACGAGCAGCAGCACCACGCCTCCCACGCCGATCCACAGCCACGCCCACCACGACAAGGCCAGCATGGCGAGCACCTAGCCCTGTCCGCCGGGCGCACGGTACACCAAGATCGCACGCGCCCCCTGCTCTTCCGGCAAGGTGTACTCGTGCACAGCTTCCAGACGGAAACCGAGTCTCTCGGCCTCCCGCTCGGCAGCGCGTGCTTCGCGCGACCAACTCGGCCCCTTCATCAACACGAGGTCTTTGAAGGAGTGCCGCACCTTGCGCAGCATGCGCACATTCTCGCGGACCGAACTGACGGCGCGCGCCACAACCAGGTCCACTCGCTCGCGCGCCAGCCAATCCTCGCCCCGCGACCAGACGGCGCTGGCATTCTTCAACCCAAAGCGCTCGATGGTCTCTTGAACGAAGTCGACCTTCTTGCGCGTGCTGTCGCACATCACCAAACGCGCATCCGGCTCGGCCATGGCCAGCACGATGCCGGGGTAGCCGGCGCCTGTGCCCAGGTCGAAAACCTTGCGTCCAAAGATGGGCACAGCGCGGGAGAGGCGCCACGAGTCCAGATAGTGCTTGGCGGCCACTTCCTTGGGCGTGCAAATCGCTGTCAAATTGACTTGACGGTTGCGGTCCAGCAAGAAGTGCGCGTGGTCGGCAAAGCGCTCGAGCAGTTCGGGGGTGACCGCCTCGGCCGCGAAGGCCGCCTGCAAGGCAGCCAGCAACTCACTGCGCTCGGGCAGAGG